>DASSGE010000452.1:0-2604 GCA_035693605.1 Binatia bacterium | reverse complement strand
CCTTCATGCGCAGCGCGGTCAGAAAGGACGCCACTTGGAGCGGCGTCGCCTCGCCGGTCATGATCTGGTTCATGACAGCGACGGTTTCAAGTTCCGTCAGGTTAACCCGGTTGACAATCTTGTCGATTGCTTCGCGTATGTTCATGGCAATAGAGCGCCCGGCTCACTTGGAGGCGGCGAATGCTTTGGCATAATTTTCTTTGCTCTTGAGCGCGCTTACGACTCTATCGGCTTCCTCACGCGCGCCGTATTTGCCGACGCTGACCCTATACCAGGGCTTGCCGCGCAACTGAACTTCACTAACATAGGCGTTGTAGCCTTTATTTTTTAGTCGATCAACCAACAGTTTCGCCGACCGCTCATCGGGAAATGCGTCCACTTGGGCACGCCACACTTTGGCTTCGACAGTATCGCTGGAGTCGTTCTTGGCGCTTTCCGCTGGTGGTGGAGGTTTAACCTCTTTATTTTCCGTCGGCTTGGCCAATGGCGTGCTCGGGCTAGCGCTGGCTTTGGCTTCTTTCTCTTGGGCGGGGACCGACTTTTCAATCGGTTTAACTTCATTAGCCGGTTGCTCAGCCAGCGCCTGACCTCCGCGTGACTTTGCCAGGGTGTCATAGAAGGTGATCTCGTCGTTTTTTGTCGCGGCCCCACCTGGGGTGGCCGCGGGTTTAACCGGTATTTTCACCAACGGCTCGTCCCTTTTTAGTATCTTGCGTTCCTCGATCACCTTGCCGACCATCATGCCGATAAGAAAGATCACCACCGAAGCGAGGGTAAAAGTACCCCCTAGAATAATCATTTGACCGCGACTTAAATAATATCGGCTGTCTTTGCCTCTACGATTGTCCGACATGCTGATTGCCCTCTCGACCTGTCACACCCGATCAAGCTTCGGTTTCCGCTCTGGTCGCCATCTTCATCGGTGCATCGACACCCAGGACCGCCAACCCTTTGCGGATCAACTTTTGAATGTTTGCTAGCAATAACAAACGCGCCCGGCTCAAGTCTATATCGTCGGATATCACCCGGTTGCGGTTGTAGTAACGATGAAACTCGCCGGCGAGTTCCAGCAAATAAAACACTATGCGGTGCGGTTCGAGCTCGCGCACCGAATCCTCCAAGACATCGTTGAATTGAATCATCTGGCGGATCAATTCCAGTTCTTCGGCCAACGCCAAGCGCTCCACCGGCACTGCCTCAATCGCACCGATGGCCAAGCCGCTTTTTACCGCTTGCTCGAAAATACTCGTCACCCGTGCATGAGCATACTGGACGTAGAATACCGGATTGTCACTCGACTGTCTTTTCGCCAGCTCCAGATCGAAATCAAGATGGCTGTCCGACTTGCGCATGAGAAAGAAAAACCGCGCCGCGTCGCGACCCACCTCTTGCAGCACTTCTTCGAGGGCGACGAATTCACCCGTGCGCTTGCCCATGCGCACCGGTTCGCCGCCGCGGGTGAGCTGGACCATCTGGACCAAAACAACCTTCAAAGCGTCGGCGTCATACCCGAGTCCCTGCATTGCCGCTCTCAGGCGCGGCACATAACCATGATGATCGGCGCCCCAGACGTTGATTAATTTGTCGAACCTGCGCTCGAACTTGTTCCGGTGGTAGGCGATGTCGGCGGCAAAATAGGTGAGTTCCCCATCGCTCTTGATCACGGCGCGGTCTTTGTCATCGCCGAACTGAGTCGAGCGATACCATTCGGCGCCGTCTTGGCTATACAGCAGGCCGCGCTCGCGCAGCGCCGTCATCGATTGGGCAACCTCGTTACGCTCACGCATCGCCTTCTCGCTGAAGTACGAATCGAAGTGGATACCGAAGTCGCCCAACTGGTCGCGAATGGTGCCGAGCAGCGCCTCGCCGCCGTGTTGGCGAAAAAACTCCACCGCCTCGTCCTTATTGACGCGCAGAAACCTCTCGCCCTCTCGCGCTACGACTGCAGCTGCGATGTCTTTAACGTAGTCGCCGGGATAGCCCGCTTCGGGAAACTCCGCCGGCTGGCCCAATTGTTCTAGGTAGCGAGCGTAAAGCGATAATCCGAGATTGTCCATCTGATTACCGGCATCGTTGACGTAATACTCGCGCTCCACATTGAAGCCAGTGGCTTCGTGCAGGCGGGCCAGGACATCGCCGATTACCGCCACGCGGCCATGACCGACATGAAGCGGCCCGGTCGGATTGACACTGGCAAACTCCACCTGCACTTTGCGCCCGCGACCGATATCGATCTTATCCTGCTTGCCCGCGGCGATCTCGCGCAACTGGGCTAAGTAAAACTTCGGGGCGAAAGTGAAATTCAAAAAACCTGGTCCAGCGATCTCCTGGCGTGCGAGAATGCCTTCAGCATCGTCGATATTTTTAAGAATCGCTTCGGCGATTGACCGCGGTGCTTTCTTGGCGCTCTTCGCCCAGAGCATGGCAACATTCGACGACAAGTCGCCGAACTCGCGCTGCTTCGGCGGCTCAAGATGCAGCGGCGGCAGCTCAGTAATATTGAGCCCTCCAGCCTCTGCCGTTTTGGCAACGGCTTGGCTTAAGAGTACTCTCAGTTGACTTCGCATTAGGCTACAAAATATCCCCGCCGACCAGCCGGCGAAC
>DASSGE010000451.1:0-4769 GCA_035693605.1 Binatia bacterium | reverse complement strand
CGATCGCAAGGGCATCGAAGGCCTTGCGCATGGCGTCCACCGCCGCCTGGTCCGCCGCCTTCTCGTCGCCGCAGCCGGTCAGACGCGCGCAGTTGAGAGCCGCCGCTTCGGTGACTCGCACCGCTTCCAACGCTAGATTTCGGTCCATGTCGGTCTCCCTTCGATCAACGACTCCATTAGCCGATAAGCTTGTTCAGCGACCACGCCCGTCTTGAGTGCGTCTTTTTCGTTGTAACCCACGGCACCGTTATCGCGCTCCTCATGGGCCGAATACAACACGAACGGCACCGGTTCGGAGACATGGGTCTTGAGTGCGCAAGCCGTCGGATGGTCGGGCATGAGCAGAATGCGATAGTCTTTGCGCTGCGCCATGCCCTTCAACACCGTGCCGACAACTTTCTCGTCAAAATCCTCCAACGCCTTGACCTTCGCTTGGGCATCGCCCATATGGCCGGCTTCGTCGGTTGCCTCGACATGGATAAATACCAAGTCGTTTTTTTCCAACGAGCGCACACCGTATTCGCCCTTGCCGACAAAATTGGTATCGAGAAAACCGGTTATACCGGGAACATCGATGCGCTCCAAGCCGGCGTAGACCCCTAGGCCGTGGATTATATCGACAGCCGAAATCACTCCGCCTTTGATGCCGAAACGCTCGGTCAGCGGCGGCAACTGCGGCGCCCTCCCCTGGCCCCACAGCCAAATCGTCGTCGCCTGCCGATGTCCGTGGGCTTTTCGTTTTAGATTAACTGGATGCTTGGCGAGCGCCGCTTGCGACGCTGCCATCAACTTGAGCAAGCGTTCTGCGCCATCACCCTTGGGCAAATACCCAGCGGTCTTTTGATCGGTGATGTCGTGCGGCGGGGTGGTTTCCATTTTTTCCAGGCCATCGCGCCAAACCATCAAGTGGCGATAGCTTACGCCAGGAAAAAATTCTATGCCGTCGCCGCCGAGCTCCCGATCCAGGTCACGAATAATTTCCGCCGCTTCTTCGGTGGAGATATGACCGGAAGTAAAGTCCTCCATTGTCGCGTCAGATCCGCTGCCGTTGACGGTGACCAGATTGCAGCGGAAAGCGATATCATTTGGACCGAGAGCGACGCCCATGCTGGCGGCTTCTAAGGGCGAGCGGCCAGTGTGGTAGACCGCCGGGTTGTACCCCATGATGCTCATGTTGCCGACATCGCTGCCGGGCGGAAAACCTTTTGGAATGACATGGGCGATGCCGTAGACACCATGTTGCGCCAGCCAGTCCATGTTCGGCGTGTGCGCCGCTTCCAACGGCGTCTTACCGCCGAGACTCTCGATTGGGTAGTCAGCCATGCCGTCGCCTTGAAGAATGATGTATTTCATGGAACTCAACCGCCTTTATACATTTACTTTTGCTTATTCCGGTCTTCCTGTGAAGATGTTTGCACCACAAAAGTCACAGAGAACCACAAAGTCGGAAAACCCTTCTAATCAAGACAGCCTTTCGACGTGCGCGGCGCCTCTGCCATTCTGCGATGTAGTCTGCGGAATCTGTTTCGCAACACGCCGCTACCCAGCCTAGGCTTAGTTGGGGTTCCAGATCGGAAACCACACCGGCTCGACTACGATATAATCTCGACTACGAATGGAATCCAGCGCCCGGCGCATCTGTCGCAGAGTCGTGCGCTCAAGCGTCATCACGAAGGGCAAAATCTCTGCCGGTTTTGCTTTGAGGCGGTAACTTTGCATCAAACTGCCCAGCTCCTCTTCGACATGGCGCAATTGCCAGATCTCGGAAATATTCACGCCGACGCGGCCGAAGGTCTTGCCGATATCACCGACAATCCCGGCGCGATCTTTAACCACGAAGCGGACATAAAACGGCACGTCGATCTCATCTTCACGCTGCAGCTTAAGCATGCCTGGCGTAATGAGACTTGGCGCACCACTGAACTTGCGCGTGCCACGTGCCAGTTCACAAACATCGCCAAGCACCGCTACAGCCGTGGGCCCACCGCCAGCGCCGGGGCCGACCAGCACGTAGTCGCAATCGCGCGCGCCGCGCGCGCCGCTGCTGCTCTTACCGGCAAAACAGATCGCGTTGGTCGCGCCATCGACGCTGGCGAGAAAATTTTCTCCTGACACCAATGCCGGCGCGACAAAGACCTGCACATGCGAGCCCTGACGGCGCGCCACCGCCACTTGTTTGATCGTGCTGGCGCCGATGCGTTGGGCATAGCGAAAATCGACCGCTTGAATGTCCTCGATGCCCTTGCGCCAAATCATCCCCGGTTCGATTCGCAAACCAAACGCGACCATGGTGAGCAGCAGCAGTTTGGCTTCGGCATCACTGCCGTTGACGTCGGAAGCCGGAT
Source organism: Binatia bacterium (assembly GCA_035693605.1). GTDB lineage: Bacteria > Desulfobacterota > Binatia > UBA9968 > UBA9968 > DP-20. The sequence continues at coordinate 2,424 of DASSGE010000451.1, read as the reverse complement.
TGGTTTCGGCATAACCTTTTTGTTGCGCTTCCCGCAACGCTTCGGCGTAAGGTTTTCCGCCCTTCTCCATCTGTGACAGAATATAATTACAAGTCCCATTGACGATGCCGAAAACCGCTTCGGGCTGCTCGACGGCGAAGCTCTCGCTGAGCGAGCGGATTACGGGAATGCCGCCGCCGACGCAAGCTTCGAAACGCAATTGTTGCCCGGTAGTTTTCGCCGCCGCCCAAATCTCCTTGCCGTAGCGCGCCAATACCGCCTTGTCGGAGGTCACAACCGACTTACCGTTACGGAAAGCGCGCAAAATGTAGTCGCGAAACTGCTGCAGCTGTGCCGCTGATTGAAATCCTAAGGCTTCGATGACGATGTCAACGCCCGGATCGTCGAGTACTTCTTCAGGTCGGCTGGTGAAAAGCGCCTTGCGCCTGCCGAACCATTTTTTGCCCTTGGGATTGCGCGTGTAAATCTTGCGGATCTCGAGCTCGACGTCGTCTCCCACCTGTCCCCTGAGATCATGAAACAGGATATCTTGAATCGCTTCGCCGACCACTCCCGAGCCGAGCAGTCCGACACCGACTTTGCGCCGCGAGTTAACCGTTGCCATAAATTAGAGGTTTATCGAGTAGGAAAATTCAAGTTAGGAATGTCTCTCCCGCAATGATGCCAAGCACGCAAAGTTCGGAGAATTTCTAAAGTGATTTCCTTTGCGGGCTTTGCGCCTTTGCGGGGAGTAAATCCTTGTCCGATGCTATCCCTAGTCTAACAGTTTGCCGAGCGCCTTCTTGATTTTGCGCACGGCCTGCTTGGTGCGGTGCTCGTTCTCGATCAGAGCAAAACGGACATGATCGTCGCCGTACTGGCCGAAGCCAATGCCGGGCGATACTGCTACCTGCGCTTCCTGAAGCAAATATTTGCAGAATTCCACCGAGCCCATTTTCTTCGCCGGCTCGGGAATCTCGGCCCAGACAAACATCGTCCCTTTGGGCCGGGGAATATGCCAGCCGGCGCGATCGAGGCCGTCGAGCAGCGAGTCGCGTCGCTTGCGGTACATCGAGCAGATCTCCTCGACGCAATCTTGCGGACCATCGAGGGCTTGAATCGCAGCGATTTGAATCGGTTGAAAGATCCCATAGTCCAAATAACTCTTGATTCGCGCCAGCGCTTGAACGATCTCTTGATTGCCGACGCAAAAGCCGACGCGCCACCCGGGCATGTTGTAGCTCTTGGACAGTGAAAAAAACTCCACCCCGACATCCTTCGCTCCAGCCGCTTGGAGGAAACTCGGCGCCTGATAACCGTCGAACGTAAGATCCGCGTAGGCGAGATCATGGACAACGAGGAATTCGTGTTCTTTTGCCGTCTTAACGATCTTCTCGAAAAAATCGATCTCGACCACCTGCGTGGTCGGATTATGCGGGAAACTGATGATCAGCATCTTCGGCTTGGGCCAGGTCTGGCGGATCGCTTCGTCGAGATTGCCGAAAAACTCCTCGCTGGTAGTCAGCGGAATGCAACGCAGGTCGCCGCCGGCTAACACCACTGCATATTGATGAATCGGATAAGTTGGGCTGGGGCACAGCACCACGTCGCCGGGATCGATGGTTGCCCACGCAAGATGTGACAACCCTTCTTTAGCGCCAATGGTGACGATCGCCTCGCTGTCCGGATCGACGACGACGCCATAGCGCCGCTGGTACCACTTGGAAATTGCAACGCGCAGTTTATAAATACCGCGCGAGACCGAATAGCGGTGATTGGCGGGCTTCGCTGCGGCCTCGATCAACTTTGCCACCACATGAGGTGGAGTGGGCAAATCCGGGTTGCCCATGCCGAAGTCGACGATATCTTCGCCTCGATGCCGCGCCTCCATCTTCATGCCATCGATGATGCTGAAGACGTAGGGCGGCAGCCGCTTAATCCGCTGAAATTCCACTCGCGGTCACCTCTTTAACAGTTAGAGTACTAAAGATCTCTCCATTTATAAGGCATCATTACCGCAGGTGCAAATGAGCAACCGTAAAGCAGACCAAATTGAGCAACGCTAGCCCACGACGGCTAACTGCAAGCGTTTGCCCCAGCGATGCTTAAGCACTTCGCGCATGCCGATTGAGTCTTTGCTTTTGAGCTGCGGATCTTTTTCCAACCAGGCCATCGCTTCTTGGCGTGCGGCGATCAGTAACTGGGCATCGCGCGTCAAACTGGCCAGGCGGAAATCGGCCAGACCGGACTGCCGCGTGCCGAGAAGTTCGCCGGGACCGCGCAGTTTTAAATCGGCTTCGGCGATTTTGAAGCCATCATTCTCCTTGGCCATGACGCGCAAGCGTTCGGCGGCGACCACATTACCGATGGCGTGATTGACCAGCAAACAATAACCGGGCGCTTTGCCGCGCCCCACCCGGCCGCGTAGCTGGTGGAGCTGTGACA
>DASSGE010000450.1:0-3715 GCA_035693605.1 Binatia bacterium | reverse complement strand
GCAATGAGCGCTTGTTCTTGGTGACCAGCCGGCATGTCGTATTGGATGAGGCGAGCAATCATCGTCCTGACCGTTTGGATATCGAGCTGCACATCGATGCAAATAATATCGCGGCGTTGACGCAGTGGTCGATGCCGCTCTATGCCGACGACCAGCCACTCTGGCGACAAGCGGTTGACTCCGGCGGCACTGTCGACGTCGTCGCCGTCGAGATTCAGCGGCCGGTGCTGCCGCCGTCGATCGTTTTCGCCGCCTTTACGCCGGCGCATCTGGTGGCGCAACTGGAGGAGATCGAAGTTGGCGCGCCGGTGCTGATCGCCGGTTTCCCATTGGGCTTCCATGACAGCTTGCATCACTTGCCAGTGGCGCGCCAAGCGGTGATCGCCTCGGCGTTCGGCATGCGCTTTCAGGGGCAAGGCTATTTTCTGACCGACGCCACCATGCACCGGGGCACGAGCGGCGCTCCGGTGGTCACACGCGTTACCACTGAACGTTCCGGCCGGGGGGATCTCCCCTGGCGCTTGCTCGGCGTTCATTCTGGGCGCATGGACGTGACTAACCGCGACGTCGTTCAGGACGAGCGACTGGATCTTAACTGTGCCTGGTATGCCGACGTACTTTTGCCATTGACCGACTAGCAATTCAGTCATGACAAAGCTTAGTCGACCCCGAGGAGGGTCCTAATCGATGGGGCCGTTACGAGGGCGTGACGGTAACTTTAACTTCGAGGTTTTGTTCGCCGCCGCCATTGATCACGCCGCGCAGCGGCGTCACATCGGAGAAGTCGCGGCCCCAGCCGACGGTAATATGCTCCAATGAAGGCACAACGTTGTTGGTCGGGTCGAAGTCGATCCAGCCAAGCTCGGGGACAAATAAGGAGACCCAGGCGTGGGATGCATCGGCGCCGACGCTGCGCGATTTGCCTGGAGCCGGGTGTGTCAGCAAATAACCGCTGACGTAGCGCGCCGCGAGTCCGCTGGAGCGTAAGCAGGAGATCATCAAGTGGGTGAAATCCTGGCAGACACCGTGCTTGTGCGTGAAAAAAGTCATTACCGGGGTCGCCACTGTGGTTGCCTTGGCATCGAACTTAAACTCGGCGTGGATCTTGGCCATCAGCGCCATGGCGGCTTCGACAATGGGCCGTCCGGCCACGAAACAATCGCTCGCATAGGCGCGCAGGCTGCGTTTGACCCTGATGTGCGGCGATTCGAAAAGAAACTGAGTCGCTTCCAATACGGCGGGTTGTGGATGCCACGCGGCGCGGTAGGCGAGCGCGTCGCGAACGCTCTCCCAATCGGGAGAATCGTCAAGTTCGCGCCGCGCCGCCGCCAACTTGACCGTCGTATACGCAGCGATATTCAAAGCTGTGTGTGCCGATTCAATGGCAACTTCAGTCACCGGGTTACCGAATGCGTCGATGAATTCACGACGCAAGGTTGGCGTCGGTGTGATCGCGATGACATGCTTGATGACCTGTTGACGCTCTGACGGTCGCGGCGTCAGATGCAATTGCTGATGCGACAGCATCACCGGCTCCGAATAATGGTAAGCGGTGAAGTGTTCGATCTGATAGAGCTGCTCGGTTACAGTCATGCGGCAACGCTTGTTTGCGGCCGCTCGCCCGCATGGACAAAAAATTGCTGCGTGAACTCGTCGGACAATCCCTGGGCAAGGCGCTCGCATGCGGCTAACAGCGGGGTCAACGGTTCGCCATGGGAAGAAAGGAGTTCCTCCAAATACGCGAGATCGAGACCGCGCAGTGCTTGGAGCATGGAATGAGGGTGATTGTACGGCTTGAAGTCGAGATGTTCTTGGAGCCGCTGCAAGCGGGCCGCGAGAGTGGCCAGCTGGTAACACACCGAGTGTGGATTCGATTCGTCGAGCAGGATCAAATCGAGAGCGGGTAACAGTTCGGCTTGGCGTTGGTAACGCGCCCGGTAGGTGATGCTGACGTTGCCGATTTCGAGCAATGCGTCGAGCACGGCGTCGCACTCGTCGGCCGGCAATGACAGCACCTGCGTGACGGTAGAGCAGAGAAACACCAAGCGTTCGACCTCGCGGCCGATGACGAGAAATTGCCAGGCATCGTCACGAGTCATATCATCAAAGGCGAAGCCGGCCAGGGCGGTGCAGGCCGGCAGGACGGTATCGAGGATGGTGAGCGCGGCGTCGAAACTTTGCGGCGCCGGCTCGTGAGCGTGCGCCAGACGCTGAACCGTGCGCCAGTGATCGATCGACATGCGCTCGCGCAATTGCGCGGCGCAATAAAGCAGCCGGGCGGTGTTGGCGGGGACGCCGTTGACGACCTTGGGGTCGCCAACCGCCGCCAGTAGCCAATTCGCGCTTACACTCGATGGGGCAAGTTTTTTCGTGGCTCGAGTTCGAGTGGGTTGTCCGATCAGCGTCTGTAGCCCGGCGCGGTCCGATAGGGCGGTCAAAACTTTGACGGCGGCGAGACGCGACGGATCGCTCTCGCTCAACCGCTGCGCAACGGAGCGCAACAAGCGGCCGGCGTTGTCGACGCGCTCGACATAGCGGCCCATCCAAAACAAATTTTCCACGGTACGGGAGGGTGAATAGAAACCGCCCCGGACGATGTCGCGGGCGCCCAAGCGGGGCAACAGCAGCGAGTTCCAAGGTGTTGCGCCATCGCCCAATACCCAGACGTCTTTGCTCGAACCGCCGCGCTGCATGGTAATCACTTCGGCCGCCGATTCGGGAGCGACGCGAGCGAGGCCGCCTGGCATTACATCATAGCCATTGCCATTTGCGGTCGCATACAGCCGCAAACCAACAACGCGCGGTTCGAATTGCTGCTTTTCCGTCGACCAGGTCGGCGCCTGAGAGAGCCGCACCCGTTCTTGGGCGACAAAGGCGTGGGGGGTCGCTCTTAAACGATCGATCATAGCGTCGCGCGCGGCACCGTCCAGCGTATGGCCAAAAGTGGGCTCGAGCTTCATCGAAGGAAATGCCGCTTTGATGACCAGCTCAGGCAGATGTTTGATGACATATTCGAGCGCCGGCCCCTCGCCGCACCACCAGGTCGCCACCGATGGCAAAGCCAGCGGTTTATCGAGCAGAGTCTGACATGCGGCCGGCAGAAATCCCGCCAGAGCGGGTGATTCGAGCACGCCGCAGCCGAGCGCGTTGGCGATGACGACGTTACCCGCGCGCGCCGCCGAGATCAGGCCGGCGACGCCGAGTGTCGAGTCGGTGCGCAGCGCCGCGGGATCGCAATATTCGTCGTCCAGTCGGCGCAAGAGCACATGAACTCGTTTCAGGCCTTGCAAGGTTTTCAGGTAGACGCGATTGTCGCGCACCGTGAGATCCGATCCTTCAACCAACGGAAAGCCGAGATAGCGCGCCAGAAAGATATGTTCGAAATAGGTTTCGTTATAAGGGCCGGGGGTTAACAGAGCGACCAGCGGCGCCTCGCCGGCGGTCGGCGCCAGCGCCGCCAGCTGTTGCTGCAGCGTGCGAAAAAAATTAGCCAATCGCTGCACACCGAGGGAGCGAAAGATACTTTCATACTGCGGCGTGACGATCAGCCGATTTTGCAATGCGTAGCCGGCACCGGACGGACCTTGGGTGCGATCGCCGATGACCCACCAGCGGCCATCGGGCGAGCGGGCGAGGTCACAGGCATATAAATGAAGAAAAATTCCCCCTGGCGGCTCGATGCCACGGCAGGGCCAAAGATAGTTGTGATGGCCGT
>DASSGE010000449.1:0-3209 GCA_035693605.1 Binatia bacterium | reverse complement strand
CCTGCAATTCCTTGAACAGGCGCACGTTTTCAATCGCGATCACCGCTTGATCGGCAAAGCTTTCGAGCAGCTTGATCTGCGCTGGGGTGAAGGGGCGCACCGCCAGACGGCGCGCGTTCATCACGCCAATCAGCTCCCCCTGAAGACGAAGCGGAACAAGCAAAAAGGTGCGTGCGTTGCCGGCGGAACCCAACATCGGGAAGTCGTTCTGCGCACCGGCGTCCGGGACGTGGAGCGCTCCATGCTCGCGAATCCAGTGATATTGGGGCTCGTGGATACTGATTTTGTCCCGGCCAATGGGAACGGAACCGAAATGGGCGCGTGGTGACATGAAACCAGCGTCGTCGTCCAGACGCAGCAGCACGTCGTCGATCCCGCAAACGCGGGCCGCACTCTCGACAATAGCATCGAGCACCGGCTGGACGTCGGTTGGCGAGCGGCTGATAATGCCGAGCACCTCGGCCGTCGCCGTCTGATGTTCCAGCGCCTCGCGCAATTCGGTATTGCTCTCGCCGAGTTTTTTGAACAGCCGCACGTTCTCTATCGCGATAACGGCCTGGTCGGCGAAGGTTTTTACCAAAGCAACCTGATTATCACTAAACGGCCTAACTTCCCGACGCCACGACGTGATGATTCCCATCAGTCGCCCCTCTCGAAGCAAGGGAACGGACAACACCGTGCGCACGTTCTCTCTTTCGTAAAGCTCCCGAGGTGTGGGAGAAAAATCTGGCTCGGAAAGCAAGTCGGCGACATGCACCGTCCTCCGCTCTAGAGCAGCCAGGCGAGTGGTCGTCTCCCGGCTGGGGCGCGGCCTTGAGTTTTCAAGATGCTCTGCGAACTGATGCGTGGTCCCATGAGTCGCCGCCGTTCTGAGGGTCTCGCCATCGTACAAGAACAGCGCCGCGATATTTGCCTCGCACAAGCGCGTTACGTTGGCGAGGATCGTTTGGTAGATAGGATTAAGGTCGGTGGGCGACTGCGCGATGACACTCAGCACTTCGCTTGTGGCGGTCTGCTGCTCGAAGGCCTCCGTGAGTTCGCGGTTGCGCTGCCGTGACTCTTGAAAAAGCCGCGCGTTCTCAATCGCGATCACCGCTTGGGCGGCGAAAGTTTCAAGAAGTTTAATTTGCGGTTCGGTGAACGGGCGAACTTTCAAGCGGCGAATATGAATCGACCCGATGGGCTGACCGTTCAGTAGTAGCGGGGTTGCCAGCGCCGTCCGGACGCCGACTGCGAGACCACGAGTCTGTGCGCCGGGATACTCGTCGGCGGCGGCGCGAAGATCGTGGACATGCACCGTCTCCCGGTCGACAACGGCGCGGCCGGCCGGCGTGCTACGGTCGAGCGGGTTAGTTCCGCCAATGGCAATCACGGTCGGTATCGAGCCAAAGTGCGAAACGGAGTAATAACGCTCGCCTTCCAGCCTGCGCACCAAAGCATCGTCGGCATCGCACAACCGTGCCGCTTTTTCGGCGATCGCGTCCATGACGGACTGAAGATCGCCGGACGAACAGGCGATCATGCGCAGAATTTCGCCGGTAGCAGATTCGCGTTCGAGCGACGCATCGCGCTCACTGATAAGCTCCCGGTTCTCCCGGATCAGCTGAGTGACCGTTGGCCGTGGCGAAATGCGGCGCTTCTTTGCTGAAGATTTCTTGGTCGGCATCCGCTACCTATCTTCTCGGATTCGGAATTCCTCTCGCCAAGTAGCCAAACTCGCTAAATTCGGACTTGTTGTCATTTCGACCCAAGGGAGAAATCTATCTTAGATCTCTAGCATCGGCTCGGGATGACGGGCCTCGACCCGTCACCTTAGCGACTTTGCGCCTTTGCGGGAAAATCTTCCTATCCGATCGGCAATGTAAAAACAAAGGTAGATCCTTTGCCCAGTTCACTCTCGACCCAAATCCTGCCGCCATGCAGCTCGACGAACTTCTTCGCCAGGGTTAATCCCAGTCCGGTGCCTTCGACCTTATGCGCATAGTCGCCGCCCACCTGGCGAAACTCTTCAAAGACCTTCGGCTGGTCCTCTTCGGCGATGCCGATGCCGGTGTCGGTGACGGAAATCTCTATGGCGCCGTTAATCGGTCGGGCGTTGATTGTGATCCGCCCACCCTCGGGGGTGAACTTGACCGCGTTTGAAAGAAGGTTGAGAAGGATCTGTTTGATCTTTCTCTCGTCACCGACATAGTCGCCGACACGCTCGTCGACCTTTACTTCCAGCGCAATGCCATGGTTGGCGGCGCGCTCGCGGACAAACGTGCGGGCATTGTCGATGGCCAAAGGCAGATCGAACGGCGCGGTCTCCAGCTCCATCCGTCCGGCTTCGACCTTGGACAGATCGAGGATCTCGTTAATGAGGGATAGAAGATGGCGGCCGGAGGTGAGGATGTCGTCGGTGTATTCGGCCTGTTTATCGTTTAGCTCGCCGAACAGTCGTTCCTGCAAGACTTCGGAGAAGCCGATGATGGCGTTGAGCGGGGTGCGCAGCTCGTGCGACATGTTAGCCAGAAACTCCGACTTGTGCCGGTTGGCGGCTTCAATCTGCTGGCTCTTCTCTTCGATCTCGCGGAACAGCCGGGCGTTTTGGATGGCCAGGACGGATTGAGTGGCAAAGGTTTTCAACAGCTCGATGACTTCAGGGCGAAACTCGCCGGTGGCTTTTCTACGCACCACCAGGCCGCCGATGATGCGGTCTTCACGTAAAAGGGGAACCGCCAGGCTGGCGCGGAAGCCGAAGCGTTCGAGCAATTGGCGCATGCGCGGGGCGTAGCCATGCTCCTCTAAGATATTGGGGACAACCACCGGCTCGCGGTTCACCGCAGCCCGGCCGACCACGCCGTCGCCCAGACGGGGTGGATTATTGCGCAGGGCGGTGATCAGTTCCTCTTCCATATGATCGGTGGCGCGCAAGTGAAACTCTTGGGAGGGCTCGTCGTACTCGTAAATCGCTCCGCCGTCGGTGCCGCTCAGTTGGACCGCGTGGGAGACGATTCTTGTCAGCACGGTTTCGAGATCGAGGGTGGAACTGACAGCTTGGCTGACTTCGCCGAGGGCTTTGAGTTCGCCCACAGAGCGGGTCAATTCGTTGGTGCGCGCGTCCAGCTCTTTGAACAAGCGGACGTTTTCGATGGCGATCACTGCTTGCGCGGCAAAGGTTTCAAGAAGCTTGATCTGCTTGTCGGTGAACGGGCGCGGCTCCGTGCGCC
>DASSGE010000448.1:0-7095 GCA_035693605.1 Binatia bacterium | reverse complement strand
GATGATGTCTCTCCAGTTCGGCTCGCAACTCGGAATCGTCCATCTCATCCGCTCGCAAGTTCGCTTTTGTTCGCGTTAATTAGTCGCTCAATTGAAGACATATATATGACAGGGTAGCGGTTTTGATGTCGATTATCTTCCGCCAGACTTGCTCCGGAGTTCGCGCAGTTTCACCTGCTGTTCGGGGGTTAAACCGTTTTTGATTTTAATGAGCAACGCGATTTGCCTCCGCTTGATATCACCTTCGAGGTTGAGGATTTTGTCCAGTTGGGCGATGGTCTGAGATTCATCCACGCGGTCTTGTTTGACCAGCGCGACCATCTTCTCCATCTCATCTTGCAGTCGCCATTGCAATTCAGTGAAGAGCGCCTGAGCTTGACGCAACTCGGTTTTGAAGAAGGTTTTCTGCTCCTCACTAAGCCCGAGCGATTGCTGATGCTGCATCACCAACTCGGGCGGAAACAGATTTTCGCCGAGCGGATCGGAGGGCGGTTGTTGAGCGCCGAGCGTCGCAGGATTGAAGAGCAGAAGCAGTGTGGGTAATAAAAGTTTCGACCTCATAATTTCTCCGTGTCAGTTCTGTTGGTCCTTCTGTTGAGCCGGCCGTTGAGTTGGCGCTCAACATCATCCACCTTGTCCATTTGCAAACTCATTTTCGTTTGTCACATGAATTAGTCGTTTGATGGGAATATATATATGACAGTACATCCAGAAAATTTCGCGCCACTGTAAATCGTCACATCGCTCGCTGAACGTCGTCACATTCAGTAAGCGAGAGAGTCCGCACTAGCCGCTCGAAACTCATCATTGTGGCATTTTGCGTGGCATTTTGCGCACGCGCCGCGATCTGTTGCGCAATCTCACGCAGAGGTCCCCAATTGCAGCCGGTTATCCTCAGCAAAATGAGGGCTTCTTCAATGGCCCTCCAATTGCACTCTGCTTCAGCGTATGAGAAATCGGATTCAACAATCGCCACTTCAAAGCTCGATTCGAATCGCGGGGCGAGGGCTGTTGGCGCCGGCATTCGCTTTATTGGTCGTCGTGAACGCAGGCGCTGCACAAAACCAGCAACCCAGCCAACAATCAGGAAATCAACAAAGCTCGCAGGTCAAGAAACCGAAACAACCATCGCGAGCTTTGTCTGATCAGGAAATTTCGGAGGCCAGAGAACTTCTCGATCAGCTCGGCTATTGGGTCAATTCGGAGGCTAGAGGGAATGACGTCTCGCTGCGCCACGCGTTGATCGCCTTTCAGAAGATCGAAGGCCGCGAGAGGACTGGCGTTTTGACTCGCAAAGAGCTTGTGGCTTTGCGCGTCGCGCAAAGTCCGCAGGTGTTGGAAACGGGCTATCCGCACATCGAGATTGACCTCGCCCAGCAGGTCTTGTTTGTCGTTGATGTCGCCGACGTCCCTCTGCGCATTCTGCCAATCTCATCAGGCTCCGGCGAGTTTTTTACCGAAGGCGACGAGACGCGGCAGGCAATTACTCCAATGGGCAGATTCAAGGTCTATCGCAAGATCGAAGGCTGGCGAAAAAGTCCGCTCGGATTGCTCTACTATCCGAATTACATCTATGGCGGCGTAGCCATTCACGGCGCCCCATCGGTTCCCACCTATCCCGCCAGCCACGGCTGCATTCGCATCCCGATGTTTGCATCGCGGGAGTTCAGTGAGATCGCGGCTGTCGGTATGGTCGTGATCGTTTATGACAGCGATCTGCTTGCGCAAACTGTCGCTGCGGAGCCTGAGTAGCGTCAACGCGAAAAACCGATCAACGGTTCACGCGCTATCTAAAGACGGCGTCTTCTATCTGCGCCCGAAAGAACTCGAAGTAACGATCGGCGCCGATCCACCAGCCAACTCTCACCTTCGATGGGATCGTATATCCGCCAAAGGCCCGTTCTTCCTGTACCTGGCCGCCGAAAGGAATGTAGCCAAAACTGCCATCCTCTGTACGGTCTCCCCAGCGCAGTATCCTGATCTCGCGCAGCCTGCCATCCGGCTCTACGAAGAGATTGAGCGTGATCGTTTCCTCGCCGATCCTCATCGTCGCCCGGGCCGATTCATCATCTAAAGCTTCCCATTTCACTCCGCGCTGGGGCAACAGGGAAGAAGGAAGCCAGATCATTTCGCAAACCAGTCGCCCAAGGGCCGCTCTGGAAATGTCCGGCCCTTCCCGCTTAACCAGCGGAATAATTCCCCATAACCAGAAGCGCACTCGCCCGCTTCCAGTGGCATAATGATCGCCTCCACTGAAGCGCATCAAGCCATTGCCGGCCTCCGCCCGCCACACAAACCCTTTCGGCGGCGCGAGGATCTGGCGCGCTTTCATCGGCATCCATTCCTGCTCCGGCTTCAGTCGCATTGTTCCACGCATCTCGAGACTCACCGAAGAGGCAAGCGGCGTTTCGGGCCGGATGGCATGCAAAAGGTAACGCCTGGCAGGAGTTGGCAAATCCGACACCATCTCTTCGGTAAAGACTTGATGCGTTGATGGCGCTTCAAGCGATTGCCAAACGCCATCCACCTTTCTGTCGTCTCTGCGTCGGATGATAGCCAAAGTCGTTAGCGCAACGACGACCAGAACGCCGAACACAATCAGCAATTTGATAATCATTCTTTCTCCTTTTACGCGTTCGGATTTCGAAACGACCGCGCTTCTATCTCAGCAATGAGTATGCCTCGTTAAGGGGCGGATTTGAGCGGAAGAGAAAGATCGAACTGTGGAAAATTGCTAAACGGCCGGCGGAAAATTCCGCTTGCGCCGGGGGCTTTTTCCCTCCAACGCCCGAATCGCGGCGCCGGCGGCGTGGTGAGGAAGGAGATACGAAAACCTTCCTCCGGCATTCGGTTTGCTCTTACTTCAGATGTCGAATTCACTAATCAAGGAGGGAGTAACAATGCAAACCGAGATGCTCGAAAAAACCATAGAAGTCCGTGATCAGTTGGGAGCCGAAGTCAAACGCGTGAAGGAAGCCGTCGCCGACGCGGTCGACAATGGCGTCGTCGCTGCAAGGCGCGCTGTCAAACAGGGCCGCCGCGCGGCGGAAGATATGGTTGACGACGCGGAGTATCGAGTCAAACAACACCCATTCAGCGCGCTCGGCGTCTCTTTCGGAATCGGAATGGGGTTGGGAGCGGCGATCGGCGTTCTTCTGGCCCGCAACGGCCGCGGCGGCAGGTGAGGTGAATGGGAATCGGGCAATAAGTCTGAGGAAGTGAGACGGATCAGAAATTATGACCTCAACTCAGCACCAGATAGCCGCCCAGGCCCAGAGGCTGATTCCTCAAGTGGAGGAATTGTATGAACGGGCGCTGGTTCTCGAGAATAATTACGGCGAAACGCTGCGAAGGGTTGACGCCGCCTATCGGGACAGCGCCCGGAATCTCCTTCACTACCTGGCCGTCAGGCAGATTGACATTCGCCAGCTTCAAATTGGTCTCGCCTCGATCGGGCTGAGTTCCCTCGGCAGGATGGAGGCGCACACGCTCAGCACGCTGAGCGAAGTGCTCTTCGCGCTGCATCGCATTGCCGATCAAACCTGGGCGCCGGACGCGAAGTCGCCGGTTGATTTCAACACCGGAGAGATGTCGCTCAACCGTCACGCCGAGACTTTGCTCGGCCTACCTGCCGGCAAGCGCTCGGTGCGAATCATGGTCACGATGCCGAGCGAAGCGGCGACCGATCCTGCGCTGGTTCGAGACCTGCTCGCGGCGGGGATGGACGTGATGCGCATCAATTGCGCGCACGATAACCCGGGCGCCTGGGCGGCCATGGTCAACAATCTGCGCCGGGCGCAGCGCGAGCTGGGTCGGAGTTGCAAAATCCTGACCGACCTGGGAGGCCCTAAACTCCGAACCGGAGCCATTCAATCGGGGGGGCGCATATTGCGAATCAAGCCCACGCGTGATGTTCGCGGTCGAGTCGTCACGCCGGCGCGGGTGTGGTTGGCTCCGGCCGAAATCCCGCAAGACGGCCCGGGCGGCGCGGCGACTACGCTCCTGATGCCGGGCGAATTACTTCGGAAAGCAGAGCCGGGTGATGAGCTGAGGTTCCGGGACGCGCGCGATAAAAAGCGCAAGCTGCGCATCGTGTCATGCGCCGGCGAATTGCGGCTGGCCGAAATCTCCAAGACGGCCTACATCGAAGATGGGCTGGCCGTCACGCTGAATCGTCGCGGCGAGCGATTGGGCTCCGCGCGCTTCAGCGACCTGCCGGACGTAACGGCGCCGCTGCAATTGACGGTCGGCGACCACTTGCTGTTGACACGCGACGACGAGCCGGGCCAATCGGCCATTCAGGACTTCAACGGGCAAGTCGTCAAACCGGCGCGAATCCCATGCACGCTCAAAGAGGCCTTCGACGCGGTCAAGCCGGGCGCCAGCGTCTGGTTCGACGACGGCAAGATCGGCGGGACGGCGCTTGATAACGACGGAGAGATCATTACGGTTCAAATCACTCACACCAATTTGAAGGGAGGCCGGCTGCGCGCCGAGAAGGGCATCAATCTTCCTGACACTGATTTGAACGTGCCGGCGCTGACGAGCAAAGATCTGGAGGATTTGAAATTCGTCGTTCAATACGCCGACATGATCGGACTCTCATTCGTTCGCACACCTGAAGACGTTTTTTTGTTGCAGGAACATTTAGCGACGCTCGGCGCGAAGCACGTCGGCGTCATCCTCAAAATCGAGACCCGCAAAGCCTTCGAAAATCTTCCCCAACTGCTTCTGGCCGGCCTCTGCGCTCCGCCGGTCGGGGTTATGGTGGCGCGCGGCGACCTGGGAGTAGAGGTCGGGTTCGAGCGGTTGGCCGAAGTCCAGGAAGAGATTCTCTGGCTCTGCGAGGCGGCCCACGCGCCTGTTATCTGGGCCACGCAAGTCCTGGAGGGCATGGCCACCAAAGGCGCTCCCTCGCGCGCCGAGGTCTCCGACGCGGTGATGAGCGGGCGCGCCGAATGCGTGATGCTGAACAAGGGGCCTTACATCGTCGAGACCGTCCGGTTCCTCAACGGAATCCTCGAAAGAATGGATGCGCATCAATCGAAGCGGCGCGCGATGATGCGCCGGCTTTCAGTATCAGAGATGAGATAACCCAGACGTGTAATGGCAAAATAGGCAATTAGACACAATCGCCGGTTTCATCGAACTTCCCTTGGGGCTGAAGTTCATTCCGCGCTAAAATCACTGCTCATTTTATGCTTTCTTGTGAATGAGCTACTAATCAAAAGTTTCAGATAGTGGAAAGACGAAACTTTCCATCTGCGGAAAGTTGTTTCTGATAATGGAAAGTTGTTTCTGTATTCGGAAAGTTTTGGTGTCGGTATAATTCGTAGTTAGCTAGATGGTCAGTAAAAAAGAGCGAGTACTCATAAACCTAGCTCTGTTCAACAATTCAGGTCACGAAAGGAGAAAACAAATGTCAACCGATTCTAAATGCCCCTTCAACCATGTCGCCGGCGGCGGCGCGTCGAACCGCGACTGGTGGCCGAGCGGGTTGAAGCTCGAACTTCTGCACCAGCATTCCTCCAAATCCAATCCAATGGGCCAGGACTTCAACTACGCGGAAGAGTTCAAGAGCCTCGACCTGGCGGCGTTGAAGAAAGATCTCGCGTCGCTGATGACCGACTCACAGGACTGGTGGCCGGCGGACTTCGGCCACTACGGTCCCTTGTTCATTCGCATGGCGTGGCACAGCGCCGGCACCTACCGCATAGGGGACGGCCGCGGCGGCGGGGGCAGGGGCCAGCAGCGCTTCGCGCCACTCAACAGTTGGCCGGACAACGTCAGCCTGGACAAGGCGCGTCGCCTGCTCTGGCCGATCAAGCAGAAGTATGGCCGCAAGATTTCCTGGGCCGACCTGATGATCCTGGCCGGCAACGTCGCCCTAGAAACGATGGGATTCAAGACTTTCGGTTTCGGTGGCGGTCGCGAGGACGTCTGGGAGCCGGATCAGGACGTCTATTGGGGCGCCGAGACGACATGGCTGGCCGACAAGCGCTACTCCGGCGACCGGGATCTCGAAAATCCGCTCGCTGCCGTGCAGATGGGGCTGATTTACGTCAACCCGCAAGGCCCGAACGGCAACCCCGATCCGATCGCCGCGGCGCGGGATATCCGCGAAACCTTCAAGCGCATGGCGATGAACGACGAGGAGACGGTGGCTCTCATCGTCGGCGGCCATAGCTTCGGCAAGACCCACGGAGCTGCCGCTGAGTCCAATTGTGGACCGGATCCCGAAGCGGCCGACCTCGCCGAGCAGGGCCTTGGCTGGACAAACAAATTTGGCGCCGGCAGGGGCGCTGACACGATCACCAGCGGCCTGGAAGTCACCTGGACCACGACGCCCACGAAGTGGAGCAACAACTACCTCGAGAACCTGTTCGGCTTCGAGTGGGAACTCACGAAGAGCCCGGCCGGCGCCCATCAGTGGCAGCCGAAGAACGGCGCAGGCGCCGGCGCCGTGCCGCATGCGCACGACCCCTCGAAGCGAATCGCGCCCTCCATGCTTACCACGGACCTCTCTCTTCGGTTCGACCCTGCTTACGAAAAGATCTCGCGGCGCTTCTTAGAGAATCCCGATCAGTTAGCAGACGCCTTCGCCCGGGCGTGGTTCAAGCTGACGCACCGCGACATGGGCCCGCGCGCGCGTTATCTCGGCCCGGAGGTTCCTGCGGAAGAACTCATCTGGCAGGATCCCATCCCTGTCGTCAATCACCAGCTGATTGACGATAAGGACATCGCTTCGCTCAAGCGCAAGATCCTGGCGTCGGGCCTGTCTGTCTCGCAGCTGGTTTCGACCGCGTGGGCGTCGGCATCGACGTTCCGTGGCTCCGACAAGCGCGGCGGCGCCAACGGCGCGCGCATTCGCCTGGCGCCTCAGAAGGACTGGGCCGTCAACCAGTCCGCCCAACTGGCAAAGGTGCTTAAGACTCTGGAGGACATCCAGAACGAGTTCAACAGCGCCCAGGCGGGCGGCAAGAAAGTCTCGCTTGCTGACCTGATCGTATTGGCCGGTTGCGCAGGCGTCGAGCAAGCTGCGATCAATGCTGGTTTTGAGGTGCCAGTTCCATTCACGCCGGGACGCATGGACGC
>DASSGE010000447.1:0-7115 GCA_035693605.1 Binatia bacterium | reverse complement strand
GTAAAGCCATCGTCGCGCTGAATGATTGTGTCGACGGCATTCCCCGCCAGGACCTCGAGCGCCGTCCGCTGCGCCGGACCGGACGCCGCGTGAGTGTCTTTGCCCATAAACAATGGCCCGGTGATGTGCTTACTCGTCCGGTACTCGCAGATCGCCTGAGTGATCGCCAGAATATGCGCTTCATTCAAACTAGCGCTGAGCGGACTACCACGATGACCGCTAGTGCCGAAACTCACCAGTTGAGTCGAATCGTCGACATTGGGTTTGCGCTGGTAGTAAGCGTTCTCAAGTGCCGCAACGTCGATCAGAAGCTCAGCCGGCGCCGGCTTGCCGGCAAGTGGATGTATTGCCATTTCTTATTTCTATCCTTTGTCTTTTTATTTTGTTCATGGCCGGTTTACGTCCAGAATAATCAGCTGAAACGCTATCATAAGTCCGGAAATTTGGAATGGCTATCGCGCTCGCTGACTCTGGATCAGCCAACTCTGTACCGCGAGGGGCTTCCGCGCCGCTTGTTTATACCTTGGCGATTGCATATTTGTATCGGAGACTATGAAGCTAATTTGCGACTGGAGAAATCACAATGTTTCGTAGCGTCGAACTGCCTGACTCAGTTCCTGGAAGGTTGCTGCTCCACAGCATGCCCGGCCGATTTGAAACGATCGATAAAGTTTGGCATCAGGTGAAGTCCGATGCGGTTGGCGCCATTGTTTGTTTAACCGAAGAATTCGAGATCCGCCAAAAATCCGCCAAATACGCTGAAGCGTTGGAAACAGGCACAGTTCCTTGTTCAGTCGTGCCCTTCGAAATTCGCGAAGGCGGCGTGCCGGCAAATAAAGACGCCTTCTGGGCGCTCGCGAACGATGTCGCCCATCGCTTGCGCTGCGGTGAATCCGTCCTGGTTCACTGCGCCGGCGGCGTCGGTCGCACCGCCCTGCTCGCCGTTTCCGTGCTGCTCGCCATGGGCCAACCGATCAACGAAGCGGAACGCCTAGTATCGCGCGCGGGATCGATGGTCGAGACGATGCCGCAGATGGAAATGCTTTCTTGGTGCGTGACGCGCGCGTCGGCGCGGTCCAGTGCCGACCAATAAAAATGCAATCATAAGTTCTCGGTTGAACGTCTGCGCTCGGACGATAAGCTTTCTTGGTCTGCAACTTGCCCTTCGAGTCATATAAACGAAATCTCTCGATCCAATAATCCGACCAACGGGCTTTGAGCATCCTTGAAAGATTCGACAAGGGCGGTTTCACCGACGCCCTTTACGCACAGCGGCAGACCTGACCTAATTGGCGACGCGGGATAAAAGACGGACTCCGGACACTCCGCGATTGAGTTTGACACCGTCGGGCGCGCTGAGTTATCTCTCCTGTCAGCGAGCAACGGAACGTTTGCCGATCGAGCGAACTGCGAACGATTGTCGTTGTCGAAGCTAAGGTCGATGTCGCTGGCGGCGCCGCCGCAACCAGCGCCGGCCAAACCCAGTGCTTACGGAGGGGTCTATGGCAAGCATAACGTCATCGACAGCACAATCGTCGTCGGCCAGCGACAAGCAACAACGCTCGGTTAGTCTCTTCGAAGACGGTATTCTCACCGGCATGATCGGCGCCGCGGTAGTCGCCATCTGGTTCTTGATACTCGACACCGCCCGCGGTCAAATGTTTTTCACCCCGTCGCTGCTCGGCAGCGTAATCTTTCTCGGCCAGAGTCCTGATCAAATCGTCTCAATCAACCCTTATATCGTTTTCGCCTATACCGGGC
Source organism: Binatia bacterium (assembly GCA_035693605.1). Classification (GTDB taxonomy): domain Bacteria; phylum Desulfobacterota; class Binatia; order UBA9968; family UBA9968; genus DP-20. The sequence continues at coordinate 5,354 of DASSGE010000447.1, read as the reverse complement.
TGCATGGAGTACTTTTTCTCATCGCCGGCTTTGCCATCGCCCGGATGTTTTCCATATTCGAGCACAACCCGCAGTTCGGCATCGTAATCCTGTTGTTGTTCGTACTGTTCGAGTCGATTCTGTTTTCCGCCGCGGCGGCGATCTTTCCTAACCTTATCGGCACCATCGGCTCAGTGGCCGTCGCCTGCGGCAACCTATTCGCCGCCATCGCCATGTTCGCGTTCTTAATCCGCCGCCATCCCGCTGCCATGCACCAACTGCGACTGGCCTGGCACGAACAGTGAAATTCGCTGGCTTGCGATAAGGCGTTTCGCTGCCCGGCGCTAAGAAGATTTTCTGACCCCGAGAACAACCAATCCGATTCCCCCGGCCAGCACCAAGCACGCCATAAGCGGCGAACGCGCAAGATTTCTCATAGCGTCGGCACCCGCTTGAACTGTCCAGATTTGCGCGGTCTGTTCGCGGCGCGTATCGCCGCCGCGATACGTCAACGCCACGATGCCGAGGAAGATAAAAGCAACCCCGACCTGTATTAGCGGTTTAGCATTCACAAAATCTCATTCCTTTCACGCGCGTTGTAACGTTCCGCCGGCTCTCATGCGCCACATGCGATGGATGCCGAACGCGGCGAGAACGCAAATCAAGACGATTAGTACAACCCGCCCGTAATGTGTGGGTCGCACTTTGCCGACAGCGCCATCGCCAAGAGTAGCACAGAAACATCCAAAGCTTGCGTCGGGTATTTTCCCCACTGAGGGCGGGCCGAAGATTACATCTGCTGCGCCACTGGTCGTTTGCAGCTAGGCGATTTGCGCCAGATAATCGGTGAGTTTGTGTTCCTTGATGACGAGAAAATGGTCTTTATTCGTTTCAATCAACCCGAGGTTGCGAAATCTCTGCATAAATAAACTGATCCTCGGCCGCGTGGTGCCGACCATCTCCGAGAGTTCTTCGTGGGTGATCTTGAGCTCGATGCGGATGCTGCGCGGATCTTTTTTGCCCATGGTACGGGCCAACTGCAACAACGTCTGGCCTAGCCGCTGCTCGCTGTCGACAGTCACCAGATTGGCAATGACCTGCTGTTGGTCGGCGATACGCACTGCAAGATAGCGCACGAACCCTTCTGACAGCGAATCGCGGCTTAAACGCGCAAAAAATTGATCACAGGGTATTTGCTTTAACTTGGTTTCCTTCATGGTCACGGCGGTTTCATGACGTTCACCCAACCCGGACAGACATAGCTCGCCAAAAATATCGCCGCGGCTAAGAATGGCTAAAAGACACTCTTTACCTTCGGGAGAAAGCATGAGTAGTTTGACCTGGCCGCTCTCAATAAAATAAACCATCTCGTCCTGGTCGCCGCAGGTGTAAACATTCGAGTGCCGCGGGATCGTCACGGCGCGAGAGTTCATGGTCTCGCGCCGCAACGACTCGGACATTTGCTCTTTGAATCGATCCGCTTCAGGGGTCTGCTGAATCATCGGTCGTGATTCTCAATCATTGCGGCTCTGAGCCCAATCTCGGCTGCTCTTTTGCAGATTGATCACATGAGTGTGGGCATTCCCACGAGCATCCTTTTCCACCTGGATGGCAACTACATCACCGGATTGTAACTGGCTGACCGGATGAATCCGTCCCAGATACATTACCCGGGTCTCCGGACTAAAAGTGACGATGCCTGGATGGCCCGGACTGGCGCGCAGGTAAATCTCTCGCGCTGTGCTATCGACCCGCTCCACCGTCCGCAAGGTATCCTTTTGAGCCGCTTGACGAGTGGCTCTGCTGGGAAGCGTCTCTCTTCCCACCAGAGCGGTATTAGTGCCGCCGCAGCCCGCGACTGTTGTAAACGTCCCGGCCAGAATCAAACTCAATACAACTGGATTGCCTAGTGTCATCGTTTCTCCTAATAAACGATCGAGCCTTTTTCGAGCTGCGACTTGCGCGCCAGGTATTCACTTCGAGAGATCCGCTCGGCTTTATAATCAGACTCGAGCGCGTCCATCTTGCTACTCGCGTTGATTTCATAGCCTGCACCTGTACCCAAGGCTCCCAGCGCCGCTCCGCTCAAGAACATACAGCCGCTTTGACTGACGCCGATCAAGAGGACGAGTACCAACATTAAATTCTTCATTGCCATCTCCTTAGTTGAACTGCTTAGTAGGGTAAATCAGGCTTACGTGAAACATTTCCAGTAACCTCAGACGTGAACCCCTATGCCAAATAAAATATCGATCATTATTCACTGTGTCAGAGTTTTAGAGCCGGCCAGTCAAGAGCATCACAATCAGCACCAGCAGCACCACGCCGGCCAACCCGGAGGGCGCAAAGCCATACGAGTGATAACCCCAGTTAGGCAGACCTCCGACCAAAAGAACCACTAACACGATCAACAGAATTAGACTCATAGCCAGCACCCTCCTTCAATTCTCCGCTCTCAATAACGATAGGGGCAACTTACGTGCCGCGCTGTCAAATGGTAAAAACTCAAAATCGCTAGGGATTATTGATGAAACTAGGACCGAGCGAAGGCCAGCTCGGTGAAACAGTCGAACGGCTCGACCAAAAGGTCGCGTCACGCAGATTTATCTTGAAACCTGCATCGAGACGTATGGACGCGCCAGTCGGGCTACAGCATGGAGAGCGCCGGCGGTGGTCGCGGGAGACGACTGGTATCGGACACAGTGCTTTAGGGGGCGCAAACGATGAAATTGCCAGTGGACCGCGAGCAGGCCTCGGGGCAGCAACCCCGAGGCCTGGGCGAGCACTAGTTTTTAACGAAGATTCTGGAAACCGAGAATTTGACTCATAACGTTGTCCATGATCGAATAATTTCCGTTATCGTTGCGGCCGTATCGATAGCGGCTATTGTAACCATCCTCATATCCGCGTCGGAAACCCTCTCGGAAGTAGTGGTTGTAATCGGTCCGGCGTACGTAATAGCCGTTATAACCATAGTTTGCGTCCCGATAGGCATAAGAGTCTTTGTAGCTGCCGCCGCGCCAACGGTCGTCGCGGTCTGCCTTGCCAGCGCGGAAGCCTTCTTCATAACCATATCTGACGGCCTGGCGTAGCGTCCTCGCACCATATTCGTTGGTTTGATAGTACTTACCGGCGCGATTGTAACGGTAGCTCGGCGCCGTGTAGAAATACGGGTCATTATCGTAGTCGAACCGATGGTCCCGTAGATGGTTCCGCTGCTGCTGTAAGCGCTCGATATACTCTTCTTGAAAGCGATACTGGGCCATGCGCCTTTGTTGCCGTAGACGGTCTGCATGCTCTCGTGCGAGACGTTCCTCCTGTTCCAGATGTTGGCGGTATTGCTCTACAAGACGTTGCTGCTCTCTTATCCTCTGTTGTTGCTGCTGCTGAGACAGACGTTGTTGCTGTCTCTGTTCCTGTATCTGATCTTGCCTCTGTTGCTGCGCGCGCTCCTGCTGGATTTGCTGGGACTGGCGCTCAATGCGTTCTTGTTGCTGTTGTTGGCGCGCGCGTAGTTCTTTCTGGTCCTGTTCTGATTGTCGCTGTGAGCGCTCTAGCTGCTGCTGGTCTTGCTTTTGTTTTTGCTCCTGCTGCTTCTGATCCTGCTGCGCGCGATGTTCCTGCTGCTTCTGTTCTTGCTCTGACTTCCGTTGCGCACGCTCGAGCTGCTGCTGATCTTGTTGCTGCTTTTGTTCTTGCTGCTTTTCCTGTTGCTGAACGATTTGTTGCTGTTGCTTCTGATTTTGTAGTTGTTTTTGCTCTTGCTGCTGTTGTTGTTGCTGCGCGCGCTGTTGCAACTGCTTTTGATCTTGTTCTGTCTTTCTCTGTACATTGTCGCGCTGCTGCTGGTCTTGCTTCTGCTTTTGCTCTTGCTGTTTTTCTTGTTGCTGCACGCGGTGTTGCTGTTGCTTATCACCTTGCTCAGCTTTTCTTTGAACCTGATCCTGCTGCCGGTCTTCCTTTCGCTGTTGCTGCTTCTCATCCCTTGCGCGTTTTTGCTCTTCCTGTAGGTTTGGCTGCCCATCGGCTGCTAGGCCGACTCCCGCCAACCCCAGCGTGCTAACGACAAGCGCTATCACGATCCGATCTACGATATTACTTTTCATAGTTCTCCTTCTGGACATTCGGCACCTTAAGTGTGCGATAAAAGGCGCCCTCGTGAACAATTTCACGTGGGCGTTAAAATCTCGGTACCGCTAACTTGTTACCCGCATCTATTATTAGACGTAGTTCTCGTTCATTAAGTCATTAATCTGCGAAAAGATTACTCCGATTAATCTCTCAAACTGACCGTTTTCGCCTATCGATGAAGGCGGGTTGACGAAAGTCCCGCTCACTGGTTCGCTTTTGGGACATGCCACTTTCAGCGACTTAACCACGACCAAATGGGCGAGATCATTGGTTTCTCGGGTATCGGCGGCGCACTCGAAGGCGCATTCGCCGCCTCCATTTATACGATCCGATATCGCTTTCGGCCACCTTAAAGCGCACCCGAGGGGGATATGCATTACCTTTTACCTGCATCAAGCATTGAACCACCAAACAGTCCGCGTCAGATAATTCCGCGGTGGCAGGGATGGAACCGACAGCGATCACTTCTCTCGGCTTGTGTAAGTGATCCCCTTTAGACTTAAATGCGACGATGACCAGCACGATCAGTGCGATCCGCCAAACCTCTTCGCGACATGATCCTGCTTCGGTGTTGAGACTAGTGAGTCAATTCAATCGATCTTCTCCAATGCGATTCCGTACCGCACGCATTCGCTGAATCCCAAGAACCGTTAAAGTGCCGAGCAGAAATATTTGGATCGCCCCGCCTACTAACGAATAGGACGCGAGTAAGCTAACTAAACCGAGCACTAATAACATCGCAGATATTAGCCCAAGCATTTTTCAGCTCCTCATCGTTTGCCAAATCATGCTGTCACTGTTTCTAGCCACCGAGGTGCTCGAGTTTCTCTTCTCGATATGCCTGCGTATCAGCATCCGTAAATCGACTGACAGGCGCGGAGCCCTTGCACGCCAAAAGCTTCTTTGCCTGTTGCACGATCACGTCGCCAGTCTCGCGAAGGTTTTCCGCCTGTTGATTCAGGTAGTCGAGCGCCTTCAAGCCGCTTTCACGCAGGACATCGCGCGTCTCACGACGGGCGAGAATCGCCGCGACTAGTATGCCGATCGCTCCCAGCAGCCCCAGACCGACAAGTGAGCGCATCGATTTGAATTCGCCATGGCTTGTCACAGATTTTACACGGTCCTTTCGGGTTGGATTGCGCCAATATTCCAATTCCCTTCCAAATTACTTTCCAAAACACTTTCATGGACGCGCACAAGACTGGTAAAGGACTTGCCCTGAGAGTCCTGCTGCAATTGCAGAG
>DASSGE010000446.1:0-7723 GCA_035693605.1 Binatia bacterium | reverse complement strand
CTGGCGTCGTAGGGAATCTCTTCGCGGATTTTCTCCAGCACGCCGGCGATATGGTAGGCAAGGTCGTCGGGAAATTTTTCATGGACGACGATGGGCCAGCCGCTAAAATCAACCACCGTGGTCGGGTCGTTGATGCCGTCGATGCGGCCGTGATCCAAGCGCGCGCGCTGGAAGCCGAACTTTTCCAACCTTTGCAGCACCGGCTCAGAATAAGACAGAAACTTCATGCCATGCTCAACCGCTACATCGCCCCAGGAGTCCATGCCTTCGTCGATCACCATGTCGAGTTCGCCGGAGATGATGCCTTCGCGCCGGTGCGGATTGCTCGGCCGCACCACCTCGTCGACCACGCCACCCCAGGCGCTGAAATCTTTCTGCGTGATGCCATGGCACTTGAGCAGATACTTGATGGCGAAATCGACGCAATCGTTGACCGCGATCGACACGTTCATTTTCGGTTTTTTGGCGATCAGTTCTTCCATGGAATTGACGCCAAGCCGCGGCGACACCGCGATCACCAAGCGATCCCAGGAAGGAAACACCGCCAGCGCGCGCAGCGGCTGCGCCTTGCGAAACGGCCCGACGCCGCGCACCGCCATCGAGGGGATGATCGAAGGGTTCAACCAGACCAGATCCAGTTTACCGTTGGCGACCAGTTTGGCGCCGTTGAGTCCGCTACACCACGCCGGACTGACGCCGATGGTAAACGGATAAGGCGGCCCGTCATGGCCTTTGCCGCCGGGCAGCTCGACCATCAAGCGGATCGCGCTGGTCAACATCGTCGGCACGTCCTCATAAAGCCCCGCCAAAATCTTGGTCGCGATGCGAGCACGCATCAAACTCGCGCTCATCGGTTTCACGCTGCGATCATCGTAAGCCACGATCGTAATTCTCCTTCGGAAAGTTTCCATTCGAGGTAATCTGAATCGGCGCGGCTGTCAACCGCCTGGGACAATTTTGGATTTGCAATTTTGGATTTTGGGTCGGCAGCCCGATTCAACACCTCAATCTAGCTCTACTTCCTTTTCAATGTTTGACGGAAAGGTTATAAAATTTAGGTTCGGAGAAGTTCACTTTTTTGCTCTAGTTCGTGGTTACTCTTTCTCAATATTCCGAACTTCTCGTCTTAGCGCCTTTGCGGGAAACAAATCCGAATCCGAAAGTCCTCAGGCCGGACACGACAAGGAGTGTAACACCATTCGCATCTTTTACTCGCTACGCTATCGCGACTACGCGCTATTCTGGGCTACGGACTTGCTCGGTTCGCTCGGCCACTTCGTTCAGGAGGTCGCGTTATACTGGATTACCTATGAAATTACCGGCTCGGCGATGGCCTTGGGTGTCTTGGGCCTGTGCAGCGCGTTGCCGCGTTTGATTCTTGGCGCCTTGAGCGGGGTGTTCGTCGACCGCTACGATCGCAAACTTTTGTTGATCCTGGTGAATTTTGTCTCCGTGCTGCCGATCGCGATTTTTTTGGCGATTCACGCATTCGGGACGCTGGCCTTTTGGCACCTGCTGGTGCTGGAAATCCTCTCCGGCTCGATTCGCGCGATCAATCCTTCCGCTGCCCAATCAATCCTGGCCGAACTGGTGCCACGGGAACATGTCATGAACGCCGTCTCGCTCTATACCGTCGGATTCAATATTGCGCGCACCGCGGGTCCCTCGCTCGGCGGTGTATTAATTCTCCTGATCGGTATCGATGGCTGCTACGCCGTGTTCGGCCTGACTCTGCTAATCGCCGGCATTGGCTTGCTGTTTTTGCGCACGCATAAAGAGCCGTCGCTAAAACGCGAAGAAAACTTCGTGCGCGAGTTCAAGGAAGGCTTTGACTATGTTTGGCACGAGCCGCTGATTTTGAGCAGCGTGATCGCCGCTTATACTTTTGCGGTATTCATCGTCACTTATCAAAGCTTTCTCCCGGTATTTGCCAAGGATGTCTTGCAGGTGGGCCCGAGCGGGCTTGGCATACTCTTGGCGGCACCAGGTTTGGGCGGCATCGCTTCATTGAGCTTTCTTGCCTCCGTCGGCGAACGCTGGAATCGCGCCATGCTGCTCTGGGTCATGACCACGACGACACCGATATTTCTCATTCTGTTTTGCATCTCCCCGATATTTTGGCTTTCGGTCGCCCTGCTGGCACTGGTGGGCGCCGGGCAAGTCAGCTTTCGCACCATCAGCCGCGTGATTATTCAGATCGAAGCGCCGCGCAATCTTATGGGGCGAGTGATGAGTGTCTTCAACCTCGATCAAGGCATGCGTTCCGTCGGTTCCATAGTATTGGGCGCCGCGGCAACGTTCTTCGGCGCTTCGCTAGGCATCGCGCTCACCGCCGGCGCGTCGCTGATTATCACCACGGCGCTGTTCTATCGCCTATTGGGAAACAAGCTCGACGCATGCCGACACAAGGATTAAATAAACACGCACGAGAGGCGGTGTTTCACCCAATCGTGGCATTGTAATAGGCGCCTTTATGATTTCGCAGCCGGCGGAGGCGAAAGACTGTTGACATGCTCGAGTAGCGAGCCGATATTGCAAGCGACTCCGATTCCATCGCAGAAACAGATATTCAGATCCAACCGGGCGGCGCCTATGGGCTGATTCGCCTGAGAATCTTGCCGTACCGCAAATTGCCGGGAGCGAGACATGCCGGTTAAAGGCAAAGACGAAGCAGCACTCACCGCCCAAGTCGAGCAAATGTTGCGCGATGCCAAGCTCAACTTTGCCAAGGAAGTGGTGGTTGGAGAAGCACGTCCGGACTTCGTTGTGACCACCGACAACGGCGATCAAATCGTCATCGAAGTCAAAGCCTGGGAAAGCAGACCGGATTCGACCGCGCGTGCGATCAATCAAGCACACAGATACAAGGAGCTGTCAAAAGCCGGCGCAGCCGTTATCGTAACCGCGACGACACTCGAATCGATCGCATCCTCTGCCATCGCCGTCACACCCATGGGCGGACTCATCAGCGCGCTGGCCAGTCTCGCAAGCACTCTGGCTAAAAAAAAGCGGCCTCAAAGGGCGCAATTCGTCCATCCGGCACCGAACAAAAAGGTATTCGCATCGATGCCCTTCGCGCAGATGTACGACGATACGTTCCTAGTCGCCATTGAACCGGCATCGCTGGTTAACGGCGCCATCGCTGAGCGGGTAGATCACAACGGTACCGCCGGTCCGGTGGTTCCTCAAATCAAAGCCATGATCAAGAGCGCGAAGGTCGTGGTTGCCGACCTTTCAGATTCGCGCCCCAACGTCCTGCATGAAGTCGGCTACGCCGAAGCGCTTGGCAAACCGGTGATTCAAATTTGCAGCACCGCAACATCTTTGCTTCCGTTCAATGTTCGTAATAACCAGACGATTAAGTACGCGATTGGCCAAACCGCGAAGCTCAAGAAAGCATTGGAAGCAGAGATTAAAAAGTACGTTTAAGCGGATCGAAGCTCCTTGGTTGGAAACAAGCGTTCAAACAGTTGACAAAATCGAAAATGGCTCGACCTTTGCGCCCGCATGGCAAACCCCGCTTGGGCGGCATCGACATTCTTTTTGAAGATGGCGATATTATCGTCATCGACAAACCTGCCGGTCTGCTGACCATCAGCACAGAACGAGAAAAGTCGCGCACCGCCTACTTCATTCTCACCGATTATGTTCGCAAAGGTGTCGCGAAATCTCGCAATCGCATATTCATCGTCCACCGGCTCGATCGCGAGACTTCAGGCATGCTGATATTCGCGAAGAACGCAGAGACGAAGTTTCGGTTGCAAAGCCGGTGGCGAGAGACCAAGAAGCAATACCTGGCGGTCGTCCATGGCCGTTGCGAAAAGCCCGCCGACACGATCACGAGCTATCTGGCGGAGAACCAAGCCCATGGTGTCTACACAACCACTAATCCACGCCAAGGCAAACTGGCGCACACTGCTTATAAAGTCCTCAAGGAAACCAAAGACCTTTCACTGCTGCAAATCGATCTGCTGACCGGCCGAAAGCACCAGATTCGCGTGCACCTCGCCGCCATTGGCCATCCTGTGGTCGGCGACGAACGCTACGGAAAAGAAGATAAACGTTACCCACGGCTAGCGCTTCATGCCCACTCGATATCTTTCGAACATCCCTTCAGCGGCGCGTCGCTGACCTTTGCGACCAACGTGCCGGGATTTTTCAACACGCTAATCGGTAATTGGAACCCACCGATAACGCAACCAATCTAATGGTTGTGACGCTCCAAGGCTCTTGCCGGTGTCAATTCTCGATTATCCATTCTCCATTAAATTCAACTTGTCTTTCACGCCTACCGCGTATATAGCCAAAGATAAATCTCCTATTGAGGTGCACCATGCAGCTCCCACCCATTGCCGCCACAACTATCGGCAGCTTTCCTCGGCCCAGCTGGCTGGCGCAGAATGAGCGCAGTCGCGCCGTGTTTCGCCTCGAAGGCGCGGAACTCAAACAAGCGCAGGACGATGCCACCGCGCTGAGCATTCACAATCAGGAACGCATCGGCCTCGATTTGCTGTCCGACGGCGAGCAGCGCCGCACCGGCTTCATCAATCATGTGCTCGCTTCCTTCGACGGCATCGATCTTGAACATGAGGCCGTGAAGACGATTTACCGCCGGCGCGAGCAGCCGCGGCCGGTGCCGCGCATCGTCGGTAAGATCAAGCGCCGCCGCCAGGCGATCGTCGAAGATCTCAAATTTGCCAAGGCGCAAACCGACAAACCGATCAAGATGGACGTGCCCGGACCGATGACCGTGGTCGACAGCACGTTGGACGAATTTTACAAAGGCGACGAGGCTGCCATGGCCATGGACGTCGCCGCGGCAATCAACGAAGAACTGCGCGACCTGCAAGCCGCCGGCTGCGATGTCTTAGAAATCGATGAGCCGGCCATGACGCGCTATCACGAAAAAGTCTTTGCCTATGGTGCCAAGGCGCTCGATCGTTGTCTCGAAGGCATTACCGTGCCGACGGTGGTCCATCTCTGCTATGGCTATCCCGGCGGCGGCGGCCGGCAGCATGAATATGAATATCCCGAACTGCTCGAAGAATTGATGAAGACTAAGATCGGCGGCTTCGGCGTCGAGTTCGCGCGCAGCGGCTACGATCCCGCTGTGCTAAGTATCGCCAAAGGACGCGTCGTCATGTTCGGCTGCGTCGATCCCAGCGATGCACCGGTGCCGCCGGTGGCGACGGTGGTCGATCGGGTGCGTACGGTGTTGAAATATGTCGAGCCGAAAAATCTCTGGCTCGCGCCCGATTGCGGCCTCATGACGATCACCCGGGAGCTCGCCGACGCCAAGGCGAAACTCTTGGTTGATGTGGCGAACCAAGTTAGGAAAACTTTGTAGTCGCCAGTGATACAGACTGACTGCAATCTTATATCCCGATGGTAAGTAGATCGGCGAATAAAAAAGCCGTCAAGCCAAAGCCCGTCTGCCCCGAATGCGGCGCATCATCGGTAGTCCCGGTCATTCACGGCATTCCAACCGCCGCGCAGGCGAAGAATATCAAACAAGGCCAGGCCGTCGCCGCGGACCGTGAAGAATGGGAAGGCATGAGCGAGTGGTACTGCAACGCCTGCGGCTGCGACTGGAGCCGCCATTCACGACGATTCAAAAAGCCCGGCGGGGTGAACGCGACACGGGGAGATTGAGACGCCGGCCATCGCGTTGCTACTCCAGTCCAAGAACTTCCCGAACCTCTGAGGCACGGCGGCTAGCATCGACCGAGATCTGGCGCGCGACTTTGCCGACATCGAAAATTATTAAATCTTCCGCGAAAGCTTCAACGTCGGCGGGATCGTGGGTGATCACGACCATCGGTACGGCGAAACTTTGTTGCAGCTTGAGCAACTCACCGCGGGTTTTGCCGCGCAGCACCGGGTCGAGGGCCGCAAGCGGCTCATCGAGAAGCAAAATATCGGGCTTGCGGATCAGAGCGCGCGCCAAAGCGACGCGCTGGCGCTGGCCGCCGGACAGCTGGCGCGGGTAGCTCGTGCCGAGGTCGGTAAGATCGAACTTGGCGAGAAATTCCTGAACCACCGTTGTCCCCACCGCGCCATCCCACAAAGACGGCTGCAGCGGAAAAGCGACATTTTGCGCCACGGTAAGATGAGGAAATAACGCGTAGTCTTGAAACACATAGCCGACATTGCGCGCGCGGGCCGCGAGATTCACGCCTGATTCCGAATCGAACAAGACCCGGCCATCGAGCACAATGCGGCCCCACTCCGGCTTGATTAGGCCGGCGATGGCTTGGATGGTCACGCTTTTGCCGGCGCCGGACGGACCGAATATGACGATCAGATTCTTGGCCGATTGAAAGGTCACCTCGAGTTGAAATAGCCGGTCGTCGGCTTTGAGGCGCATGCGCATCTGCACGTCGAGTTTCATAATTTCAAATCACCGCCAACGCTCAGAACTGTCGCTGTAAAAACTTTCCCGAAGCAGCCAAAATGCAGACGCAAACCAGCGAAGCTAACAATACCAAGAAATTGGCGACACTATCCTGGCCGGCTTGCACCGCTTCGTAAATGGCGATGGAGATCGTTTGGGTCTTTCCCGGGATGCTGCCGGCGATCATCAAGGTCGCTCCGAACTCGCCCATGGCGCGAGCGAACGCCAGCATCGTGCCGGCAAAAACGCCGCGCCACGCGAGCGGCAGGCTGACCCGAAAAAACACCTTCGCTTCACCGGCGCCCAACACCCGCGCGGCATTTTCAAGATGATGATCGACACTGCCGAGGGCAGCTCTCGCGGCTCGGTATACCAGCGGAAACGCCACGCTCGCCGAGGCGATGACAGCACCCTGCCAGGTAAAGATCAGTTGAATGCCGAGACTGTCCTCCAACCACGCGCCGATCCAACCACGCCGGCCAAGGACCACCAACAGATAATACCCCAGTACCGTCGGCGGCATTACCATGGGCAAGGTGCAGATCGCGTCGATGATCTGGCTGCCCCAAAACGAATAGCGTCCGAGCAGGTAAGCACAGGCCACACCGGCAAACAGCACGATCCCGGTCGCAACGAGAGCGATTTTCAGTGTCAGAATCAGCGGGACCAGCGCGTCAGTCATCTGATAACGTCGCAATCACGGGTTGGTGAAACCGAATCTCTGCAGGATCGATTGACCGGCGACGGACTTTACCAGTTCGACGAACTGGCGCGAGAGCTGGCCATTTTTGCTCGCCGTCGTGACCGCGATCGGATAAACCACCGGCCGGGTAGTCGTGATCTCCAGTGCCACCCGGACTTTCTCTTTCATCAGCGCCGCATCGGTCGCATAAACAAACCCGGCATCGACTTCACCGCGTGCCAGATAGTCGAGGGTCTGCCGGACGTTTTGAGTATAGATAAACCGCTCCTGCAGCGGGCCCCATAGCCGCGCTTGATCGAGCACCGCTTTGGCATAACGGCCGACCGGAACCGTCGCCGGTTGGCTGATCGCGATACGCCGCACCGCCTTGGCATTCAGCTCCTCGAGCGTGCCGAAACGCAGCCGTGAATCGATCGGCAGCGCCAGAACCAAGCGATTGCCGGCAAAATTAAACCTCGTCGGCGCCACGATCAGTCTCGCGGTCACTGCCTTGTCCATCGCCGCTTCATCCGCCGAGGCAAACACATCCACCGGTGCTCCTTCGGCGATCTGCTTCACCAGTACATCCGACGCCGCGAAGTTAAGAATGACTTTGTCGCTCGAATGAACTCGCTCAAATTCGGCTC
>DASSGE010000445.1:0-5677 GCA_035693605.1 Binatia bacterium | reverse complement strand
ATTGTCGACTGAATCTAGCGGGTCGCTGTTACGCAATCACCTGCCGTTTTCGATAATCTTGAGGAGGTTATTAAATTCCAATTCGGTAAATAAGGTGCGAATTTTTTCCCGGTTGAAACCGGTGAACTGAAGCTCCGGCAGGCCCACCTCGATGGGCACGTCGCGCTTTACAGTGGCCAGGTCCCGGCTCAGAAAAGCATTGTCTTTATTTGTTTCGAGCAGTTCTCGGACGCGGGTCGCGCCGCGTAAGTTCAATTGATTCAACTCGCCAAGATGAGCATAAAGATTCTCCAAGGTTTGAAAATGTTGAATCAGCACTCCAGCGGTTTTTTCACCGATCCCCTTGACTCCAGGAATGTTGTCGACTGTATCGCCCATGAGTCCCATGACTTGAATCACCTGTTCCGGCGCGACGCCAAATCTTTCCATGACGTCGTGCTTGCTGATCCAGCGGTCTTTGGCACTGTCGAGTAATTTGATGCCGTCGGTGACGAGTTGCATAAGATCTTTGTCGCTCGAAACGACGACGAGTTCACAATCTTGATCGGCTAGCCGTTCGCAGAGTGTGGCGATGATATCGTCGGCCTCATAACCCGGTAGTTCGAGTAAAGGTAGGTTCAGTGCGTCGAGGATTTTCCGAAAATAGGGAAACTGTGGAATCAAATCAGGTGGAGCTTCGGCGCGATTGCCTTTATAACCTGCGAACATTTCGTTACGGAATGTTATTCGCCCGGCGTCCAACGCTACCCCGACATAGCGCGGCTGATACTGCTTGAGAAATTTGAGCAGAATGTTGGTAAATCCGCAGATGGCGTTAGTCGGCAATCCCGCGGCATTTTTCAAGGTAGGTGGTAAGGCGAAAAAGGCGCGAAAGATGTAGGCGCTGCCGTCGATCAGAAACAGCCGGGGGGACTGATCCGTCATGAGGCGCTGCGCCGGGATAGAGCATGGGTCGCTGTGCCGTAAAAAGACTCGGCCGCCTCCATGAATGTCTCGGATAATGTCGGATGCGGGTGGATCGTATCGGCGATGTCGCGTGCGGTGGCGCCCATCTCGACCGCAAGTACGCCTTCACTGATGAGTTCGCCGGCCCCGGCGCCAACGACACCGACACCGAGAATCCGTTCGGTCTCCGGCTCGATGATCAATTTGGTTAATCCATCGGGGCGGTCAAGAGTGAGTGCTCTACCTGAAGCGCCCCAGAGAAACTTGGCGACTTTGATATCGATATTTTTCTCCTTGGCTTCGGCTTCAGTGAGACCGCACCATGCCACCTCCGGATCGGTGTAAACTACCGCCGGAACCACAATGTCCTCGAACGCACTGGGTTCGCCGAGAATCGCTTCGACTGCGATCCTGCCCTCCCGGGTTGCGCGGTGGGCCAACAGTGTGCCGCCATTGACATCGCCGATGGCGTAAATATTCGGATCTTCGGTTTGCTGCTGCAAGTTGCAGTGAATGAATCCCTTGTCCCCTTTAGTGACTTTGGTATTTTCCAATCCTAGGTCAGCGAGGTTGGGCGTGCGGCCGACGCTCACCAGCACACGGTCGTAAAGTTCGTCGAGCGGCTGCTTGTTCATTTCGATCGTTACTTTGATTTGTTTGCCCGCGGTAGCCATTTTTAAAACTTTGGTATTAAGGCGGATCTCCTTGAACGCCTTCTGTGCCGCGCGTATCACCGGACGGGCCAGATCGGCGTCGACGCCCGCAAGAATCGAAGGTAGCGCTTCTAGAACGACGACCCTGCTGCCGAGCGCGGCGTAGACCGTGCCGAGCTCCATGCCGATATAACCGCCACCGACAACTAGCAGATTTTCCGGAATGTCGGGGATCTCTAAGGCCCCGGTCGAAGTCATGACCCGCGGATTGCCGAGGTCGAAAGCGTTAGGCATGGCCGGTTTGGAACCGACAGCGATGATTGCCTTTTCATAGCGGATAAACTTTTGTCCTTCCGACGTTTCCACCCGCAGCGTCTGCGAGTCCTCGAAGTGGCCGCGGCCATGAATGACCTGCACCTTGCGGTGCTCGGCGAGAGTTTTAATGCCCTGGCCGAGCTTGTCGAGAATGCCGGTTTTCCAATTGCGCAGTTTTTCGAGATCGATCTGCGCGTCACCGAGAGCAATACCGCGTGCTGCGGATTCTTTGCTCTCGCGCAGGATCTCGGTGGCGTGGAGCAGCGCCTTGGAAGGAATGCAACCGACGTTCAGGCAAATACCGCCGAGGCGCGGGTTCTGTTCTACGAGCGTTACTTTTTTTCCCTTGTCTGCAGCGTAAAAGGCGGCAGCGTACCCGCCTGGGCCGGCGCCCAGTATCAAAATTTCCGTCGTAATCGGTTCCATAGCGCTCGATCTACTGCAACTTGATGTCGTCCTCGTCGAAAGATTCGAGACCCGAGATAATGTCTTTCATGAAGCGCACGGCGTCGGCGCCGTCGAGCACGCGATGATCGTAGGCTAAGCACAGTGGCAGGATGGTGCGGATGGCGATCTTGCCTTCGATAGCGACCGGTTTGGCCTGGCCTTGACCGACGCCCAAAATGGCAACCTGCGGTGCGTAGATGATGGGCGTAAAGTGGCTGCCACCGACGCTACCTTGATTGGAAATGGTGAAGCTGCCGCCTTGCAGTTCTTCGATGGCAATCTTACGTTGCCGGGTCTTTTCCGTTAACGCGTGCAAATCTGAAGACAGTTGCAGCAGATTCTTTTTATCGGCATCGCGCAGCACCGGGACGATCAATCCGCCTTCGGTATCGACGGCCACGCCAATGTGACAGTAGTCTTTGTAAACGATTTCCAGTGATTCCTCATCCAGGCTCGCGTTAGCTCGCGGATGCTTCTTGAGGACCCGCCCCAAGATGAACAGGATTAGCGAGGTCAAGGTTAGATGCGTTCCTTTTCTCTCGAACGCTGGCGCAAATTTTTTTCGCATAGCGAGAAGCGTACTTATATCGGCATCGGCGAATTGATTTATTTTGGGAATTGATGTCCAAGACTCGACCATCCGTCGGCTCACCGTACGCCGTAGCGGTGACATTTTCTCGCGCCGGATCGGGCCCCACTTGGCGAAGTCGATGGCTTCGTGCGGAGTCGCAGGCTTCGCTGTCGCCGTTGGAGGCACTGCCGCGGATGCGCCTTGAAAGGCTATTTGTTGTAGCTTTTGGACGTAAGTCCGTAGATCGGCCAAGGAGATGCGCCCACCGGACTCGCTGCCGCGAACTCTGGTCAGGTCGATGTCGAGTTCCCTGGCAATTTTACGGATCGCCGGTGAGGCTGGCGGCGCCATTCCGCTCTTGGATTCATAGCGATAGTCGCCTACCGGTACAGGCGCTGGGGCAGGGGCCGAGTTCGCCGCAGGGCTATTGTTTACTACCGGAGGAGGACTTGGTGTTGCGGCGACGCCTTGATCGGACTGCCCCTCAGCAGAGGGTGCAGGTGCTTTAGCGTTTGCCGGTTCAATGGAGATTAGCGTCTGACCGACAGTAACTTCCATGCCCTGCTTGACATGAATCTTCGTCACCACGCCAGCGCTCGGCGCCGGAATAGACCCGACTGCCTTCTGGGTTTCTAACTCCATGAAAGCCTGGTCCTTTTCGATCGTCTGCCCTTCGGCGACCAAAATGCCGACTACCGTGCCGCCCTCTACACCTTCAGCGAGTTGGGGAAGTTTTACGTCCATGGAGAATTTGCCGCGGCTGTTGGGCTAAGATGGTCTAGCGGTAAAAGGGGAAGGGCTTTTCCGGATCGATACCGAGTTTGCGGATCGCTTCTTCGACGACCTTAGCTGGGAAGGCTTCTTTTTGGTGCAGTGCGTAAAGTGCCGCGATCGTCGTCAATTCGGCGTCCACTTCAAAAAATCTTCTGAGGTTAGCGCGAGTATCGCTGCGCCCGAAGCCGTCGGTCCCTAAGGTCATCAACCCGCCGGGAACCCACGGCGCTATTTGATCCGGCACCATCTTCATGTAATCGGAAACTGCGATGAACACGCCCTCTTCGTTGTGCAAAATGGATTCGAGATACGATTGTTTCGGTGCTGCTGTCGGATGGAGCATATTCCAGCGTTTGGTGCGCAGGGCATCTCCACGCAATAATTTATAACTCGTTGCGCTCCACACATCGGCGCTGACATCGAACTGCTCGGCCAGCACATCTTGAGCGCGTAACGCTTCGCGTAAAATGGGCCCGCTACCGAACAGGTGAGCTTTATATTTTTTACCTTTGCTGGCGGGCTTTACTTTGTATAACCCTTTGAGTATGCCTTCCTCCGCGCCATCCGGCATTGCTGGCATCTCGTAACTTTCATTATACAGCGTCAGGTAGTAAAAACTTTCTTCGCCGTCGGCGTAAAGCCGGCGCATGCCGTCCTTTATAATCACGGCGATTTCATAGGCGAAGGCGGCGTCGTAAGCGAGCAGCGTCGGGATCGTGCTTGCCAGCAGATGGCTGTGGCCGTCTTGATGCTGTAACCCCTCACCATTCAACGTGGTTCGGCCGGCGGTGGCGCCGAGCAGGAAGCCTTTGCTCTTGCTGTCAGCGGCGGCCCAAATTAAATCTCCGATGCGCTGGAAGCCAAACATCGAATAATAGAAATAAAACGGAATCATGTTGACGCCAAGATTAGCGTAGGCGGTGCCGGCGGCGATAAACGATGACATGGAGCCGGCCTCGGTTATGCCTTCTTCAAGAATCTGCCCGTCTTTCAATTCATTATAAAAAAGTAAGGTCTCGCTATCGACGGGCTCGTAGAGCTGCCCTTTTGGAGAATAAATACCAATTTGGCGAAACAATGAATCCATGCCGAAGGTACGCGCTTCGTCGGGAATGATCGGCACGATGCGCTTGCCTATGCCTTCATGGCGCAAAAGTTTGGTCAGCAATCGTACCGCTGCCATGGTTGTCGACATGGAGTGGCCGCCCGTGCCTTTGTAAAATTCTGTGTACTCGGAATCGACGGGGACTTCTAATGGCTTGGCGCGCACCTTGCGCTCAGGTACGAAGCCATTCAGTTTTTTTCGCCGGGTCAATAAATATTGTGTCTCGGGGCTATCCAGCGGTGGACGGTAAAAAGGTGTCTCGACAACTTCTTCGTCCGGCAGCGGAATATCGAAACGTGTACGAAATTCGCGCAACTCCCGTTCGTTCAGTTTTTTTTGCTGGTGCGTGATGTTGCGGCCTTCGCCGGCTTCGCCCAGTCCGTAGCCTTTGACGGTTTTTGCCAGGATGACCGTCGGTGCGCCTTTGTGCTCTACCGCGGCTTTGTAGGCAGCGTAAACTTTCATCGGATCATGGCCGCCGCGCAAGAGCTTATGAATCTGATCGTCGGTCATGTGATTGACCATTTCGAGCAGTTCGGGATACTTTCCAAAAAAATGCTTTCTCGTGTAGCTGCCGGGCTCAACTGAGTACTTCTGATAGTCGCCATCGACGGCTTCTTCCATGCGCTTTAGCAACAAGCCTTTGTCGTCTTTGGCGAGCAGCTCGTCCCAGTCGGAACCCCAGATCACTTTAATGACGTTCCATCCGGCGCCGCGAAATAAAGCTTCGAGTTCTTGAATTATTTTGCCGTTGCCGCGCACTGGACCATCGAGACGCTGCAGATTGCAGTTTACGATCCAAATCAAATTGTCGAGATTTTCCCGTGATGCCAGAGTTAAAGCTCCGGAAGATTCCGGTTCATCCAT
>DASSGE010000444.1:0-6686 GCA_035693605.1 Binatia bacterium | reverse complement strand
CCCGGAAGGCTGCTCAACCTTTGCACCACATTCGGACAGGAGCGGATGCGATGGCCGGATTGATAGCGAATTTTGCGGGCGCCGACTAAGCTCAAAAGTAAACGCGTAGGGCTTATCGATTCGCCTCGTGAGTATAATACTGGCACAACGCTTGCTCGCCCCGCTGTATTGGTTCCTGAGGTAAAATGATGAAGCGAACACAATCACAACGCGCGGCGGGTGTAAGCACCGACCACGAGGATCACGTCGATAAGATGATCGCAGATATCGTGAAATTAGAACCTTCAAGCAAGACCTTGGGCGAGCGAATCGCCGAAGTCATTACCAGTTTCACCGGCAGTCTGTCATTCATCTGGTTACATATCGTCTGGTTTGTGCTGTGGATTGGACTCAATCTTACTGGGTGGGCCTTTGAGCCTTTCGATCCGTTTCCGTTTACGTTACTGACGATGGTTGTTTCGCTGGAAGCGATTTTCTTGTCGGCGTTTATCTTAATGGCGGAAAACAAACAGGGTCGACTAGCCGACCAAAGGGCGAGGGTTGACTTGGAAGTCGATATGATTGCGGAACGCGAGATCACCAAACTCGTGGAATTGGTGGTAGCGATCCATCAACACCTGGGTATTCACCGACCGGCTGATCGGGAACTCGAAAACATGCAAAAAACCACCGATATTGAACATCTGGCACAGGTGGCGCAGGCGACTGCCGAGGCACAAAACGGCAATGATAAGCCGGCGAAGAAGCCCCCGCCGACACTGAGATCCTAGAATTTATCTGAACGAAAACAGGGGTAGGAGATCGCGCTAAGCTTCCTCCTACCCCTGATTAGGCGCGCGAGATTTAACTCGCCTTTCGTTGCTTCTGTCCTTTGTTTTTGGCTGCTTCAAGTTCGGCGCCGAGATCTTCGAGTTGTTGCTCGTCCATCGTCTCGCGGATCTTAGGAAACATCTTGCCTTCTTCTTCCTCTTCGGCATGGTGTTCGACGTTTTCCATCAGCACCTTTAATTTGGGCTCGAACTTTTCACTATCGGAAGCCAAAGCGTCCATTTCCTTTAACAAGGTTTTGACTTGCTTATGCTCCTCGAGAGCTTCGAGCACCATATCTTTCAGCTCTTCCTGTTCTTGTATAGCTGGGTAGAAGATGGTCTCCTCGATCCGTGTGTGGGTCTCCAGTTCGGTTTTAATCTGATCGAAGAGTTTTTGTTGTTCTTTACCCTCGGCATTTTCAGCCTCTTCAAAAAGTTCTTTGACCTTTTGGTGATCCTCGCTCAATAAATCCAAAGCATTCATAATTATATCTTCCTCTCTATTTGAATTACATATTAGGGAGCAATTGCGATACCAAGTGAGGGGCAGCAGTATCTAAGGACATAGTGTTGTCTGTGTCCTAGTTCTAAGATATTGCAGCACACTGCCATTCAGCATCGAGACACTCGGTTATGAATCCGCGGCGTTACTCTCGCGGTCGTTCTTGTTGACGCCTCTGATATTCAGTCCGGCCAGACAAAATTGCAGTATGATCAAAGCCCAAGCGCCTTGCTGCCATCCCCAAAGTGCCCACAGCAGGTTACCGATTAGAAAAACATAGAAACCGATTTTCCGCCGTATTTCCCGGCTTGATGCAATCAACCAGGCAGCCCAGACATTGGTTAACATCGCCGGCCATTGCAATAAGTCGAGCCAGTTCGACATCACGTCTGTGTAAAATTCCGCGTGCGTCTTCCGCCGATTACTTGCGCAAGCTGCAGCTGGGTCGAGAGTGCCATTACAGATGATTCCAAGCGCGCTGTGAAAAGATCAGTTCGGTATAGGGCGCGGGTTGCGGCGGTTGTCCGGGCGCATTCGCTTGCCTCGTTGTATTTCAGGCGCGGCCGGTTGGGCGTTATTCAAGGGAGTTAAGCCTGAGCCATATTTCGCCGCATAAACCTGAGTCATTTCGGCACCGAAGAAAAAAATCAACGAAGAGTAATAGATCCACAATAGCAAAGTGACGATCGATCCGGCCGCGCCATAAACGGATGCTACCGAGCTTTGCCCAATATAAAGACCGATAAAGAACTTTCCGATATTGAATAGAAGCGCTGTCAAAAACCCGCCAACCGCGACATCCTTCCAAGAGATGCGCGCGTCCGGCATGAATCTATAGATAGCGGCGAACATAAAGGCGATCAGGCCGAGCGAGACGACAAAATGCAGGACTTGGAGCAGGACACCGGCGCCCGGCATCGCGCCGTCGAGGAATTGATCGAAGGCGGAAAGCGCGGCGCTGACGACCAGAGAGACCAGCAATAGAAAGCCAACGCCGAGCACCATGGCGTAAGAGACAAATCGCTCCTTGATGAAGCCCAGCACACCCTGTCCCGGTTTCGCTTCGACGCCCCAGATCATGTTCAGCGAGGTTTGCAGTTGTCCGATAACGCCGCCAGCGCCGAATAGCAGCAGTGCCACTCCGATCAGCACGGCGAAGAAACTATCGGAGGTCTGCTGCTTTCCGGCATTTTCGATCATGGTTTGAATGACCAAGCCGGCGTCCTTGCCAATAAAGCCCGAGAGAGTTTGAACGATCTGATTTTGCGCCGCCTCGCGGCCGAAAAAGAAACCCGCTACCGACACAGCAATCACCAGTAGCGGCGCAAGTGAGAAGAGCGTGTAGTAGGCCAAAGCAGCGGCCAATTCAAACGGCCGGTCTTCATTCCACCATTGGCTAAAGGCGTCTTTTATCAGGCTCCAAAACGAGCGCATCATGATTCCTTCTCCATATGCTTTCGCAAGCACGGTGCCAGATGAGGGACGCCCTCAGACCGATGGGATCCTGGGCAAACTCGGTGTGGCTTTTGCATTTCAACAGAGGAGTAGCTGGCACTGGCGAGCTACAGTGCGGGCGAATTTATTTGCGGAGGAATAAACCGATCGTCACCGCAGTGATATTCGACATCGACGGCACGCTAATAGACTCGGTGGATTTACACGCCGAGGCTTGGCGAGTGGCGTTCGAGCGATTCGGCAAGAAAACCTCTTTCGCCGAGATCCGTCGGCAGATTGGCAAGGGCGGCGATCAGTTGATGCCGGTCTTCTTGTCGCAAGAAGAGTTGGCGAAATTCGCCGAGCCACTCAATCAGGTCCGCAGCGAAGTTTTTAAAAGAGAGTTTCTGCCGCGGGTAAAAGCATTTCCCGCTGTCCGGCAGTTATTCCAGAGGATCCGGAAAGACAATAAGCGCATCGCGCTGGCGTCATCGGCAAAAGGGGACGAGCTCAAAACCTATAAAACTATCGCCGGCATCGACGATCTGGTCGAAGCTGAAACTTCCTCCGATGATGCCGAACGATCGAAGCCGTATCCAGATATCTTTCAGGCCGCGCTCGCGCAGCTGGGCGATGTCCGGAGCGAGGAAGTAATTGTCGTGGGCGATACCAGTTACGATGCCGAAGCCGCGGCCAAAGCGAACTTGCGTACAGTCGGTGTCATGTCGGGAGGCTGGAGCGCGGACGAGTTACGCCGCGCCGGATGTATCGCCATCTACCGCGACCCCGCTGACTTGCTTGCCCGCTACGACGCTTCGCCGCTCAGCCGGGGTTGAAATCCCGGGCTTCAGTTCTATTTTGTCTCTAAGGATTATTCCGGCTAGGCCGGAATCCAGCTTTTCTTTGGGCTTAAAAACATTTGCATGCCTGCCTGGGCAAACTCTTCGCCTGAAGCCGAGGATTCAACCATGCGTAGCGCCACGGCTGCCAAGATCTATCTCCAGGGAAGAGCGGATCTCGGCCTTAAGTACCCGCGCCATTAGCTCGAGCACGATTTGGTTATTGGCCGGGTCTTCGGATGCCACACAGTCCGGCGGCACGATGACTTTTAGATCGCGCATGTAAGCATCGTTGGCGGTAAACAGCACGCAAATGTCGCTGGCCATGCCGGTAATGATCACCGTTTCGACGCCGAGATAGTTCAGCAAAGTATCGAGATTGGTCTGATAGAACGCCGAGTGTTTGGGTTTCAGAACGAAGTAGTCGTCGGGCTCGGGCGCGAGCTGACGCACTATCGCATTGCCGCGCATACCATCCCCAAGGCAGTGCTGGACCAGCTTCGGAAAGTCCGAACGCCAGCGGCCGAAGTTATCGTTGGCGTAAATCGCGGGAACCCCCGCTTGTTTCGCGCGCCGTTTTAATGGGGCCAACGCTTCCGCCATCGGCAGCGCCTGCTTTAACAACTTGTCGCCGCCTTCAAACTCCAGATCATTAACCACATCGACTAACAATAGCGCGATCGGCGAAGTGTCGGGTGCGTGTTGCAGACGATCTCTATATCGCTGATCTGCCATCGTTCTCTTACCATTCGGTCTACGCAAGGGCAGGCACGGAGGGAGATTTCTCCCCCTCCGTGTGGTGCGGATAGAACCAGAGGATTAGCACGAGGTTCGCAGGGCTTAGGACCGTGCGATGAACATAGGTGGAGCAAAGAGCGGACCAATTCTCCACCCCCCGTTTTGAAGTTAAAATGCGGGTGATTGTCCGGAATGTTGGATTGTTTAAACCGACTGTCTCAATTTTGCGACGCGGACTCTCCTACAGAATTTCTGGCATCGACTTTGCGGATGTGGCTCTAGAACATGAGCCAAGGCGAGAGTGCCCCAAGCAAACCTAAGACGTTCGGCCGGCGCGCAAGAACACCAGCAATATTTCCCAGCTCGAACAGCGGGCGCTACAAACCCGTTCGATGGCGGAAAGTATCAGCCGTGCGTTGACTGTGACGCCAAGCCAATCCATGCCAAATTGACGGAGATCCAGAAAAGAAAAACCCGCCATGCAAAGTGATCGAACCAACGCTGCCGATGGCTTCAGCCCCCTTCCTCTCCAGCATTTTGACTTTGATTGTCTCCACCGAGGGAGTTCTGCTGGCGTTTATACTTGAAGAGCAGTTGCCCAAAGAAAAAAGCGGCCCGAGTGCGCGGGGACGTTTAATAAGCGTGACGCAGGGTTGATATGGAAATCCGCTGAGCAATGACGCAGGCCGTTTGCCGGCGTGATCAGCGCGCGCAAGCTTTTCCCCTAGCGAAATCCTCGAGAAGGAACTCAAGTGTCCCGGATTGTCGATGAACTCAAGCAGGTGTTCGACTTAGGCGGCGTCAGCTGGAAACAACTCACCCAGCGCGTTTTTGCTTGTGTTCGGAAAACCAATTGCGTCGGCAATGCCGCGGCCCTGGCGTATTATTTTTTGTTCTCGTTGTTTCCGTTTTTATTATTTCTCACTGCCTTACTGGCTTACCTCCCGATGAACAATTTGCTGGAGCAAATGATCGCTCTACTGGCGCAAGTGATGCCCGGGGAAGCGCATCAGCTGGTGCGCCATTATATCGATGGTTTGTTAGCGCAACCGCGCAGCGGGGTGCTGTCATTTGGTATCCTGTTCGCTTTGTGGACCGCATCCAATGCGGTAACAGCGATTTGCGATGGGCTCAATCATGCCTATGGAGTCGAGGAAGGCAGGCCATTCTGGAAAGTCCGCGCACTGGCGCTTCTATTGACTATCGGATTGTCGGTCTTTCTAATCGCATCGATTGTTTTGTTAATCTTCGGCCCGCAAATCGGTGGTTATATCGCCGGGTGGGTCGGATTGGGTGAGATTTTTCAAACCGCTTGGAACATTTTGCGCTGGCCGGTGATCCTGATTTTGGTGACGACGGCGGTCGCGATAATTTACTACTATGCGCCGGATGTCGAGCAACGTTGGCAGTGGATTACTCCCGGGTCAGTGTTTGCGGTGCTGTCGTGGCTATTGGCGTCGTTAGGATTTTCCTATTATGTAAATAATTTCGGTTCCTATGACAAAACCTACGGCAGTATCGGTGCGATTATCGTGCTGCTTACCTGGATGTACGCCAGCGGCTTGGTCATACTCGTCGGCGGCGTGATCAATGCGCAAATCGAGCATGCTAATCCCGCCGGCAAATCGCCGGGCGAGAAGCGCCAACCGCGGCGTCAAATGGCCGGCCGATCGCGACTATCAACAAACGGAACCTCGCTACGTTACCCGTAGTTATGTATCGAGGTGAAACCGCTATCGACGTCGCCTGCTCATTCCAAGAATCATTTGCGCCTCGCTTGGGTTGATGCGCCGCGGCTCCTTCGCAGCCCTTGGCTTATTGAAACCAGCGACTGGAGATTGGTAGGGGATTGTGCGCCATTAAATTGGCTTCCGTAGACTAATACCCACCGTCTCTCGAATTGGTGAATGACGCAATGCAGAAAACATTCCACGCGAATCGCCGATGAAGTCCTTAGCCGACGACGTTTTGGGGGAGAGGTCTGCGCGCCGAGTATACCACAGAGCTAGTGACACTTTCGGTCCCAGTGCAAAATTTTCGCCGATCAAGTTAGCAAGATGTTAACCGAAGGCGGGAATGAATTAAGATTCCGTTTGGTTTAAGTTTGTCCCTTTTCTGAGACGCAAAGTCCCCAGATTCTTTTTCGAAACTGGAATGAGATTTGCGAACATACTTAGCGTGGAACACCCTGTCGACAGAGAAGAGGTTTTGCTGTTCAAAACCCCGCTGAGTTTTGCGATTGGAACGCTCGTCTCCGGGGCCCTTTTCGGTGGCGGATTGTGGCTTGGTTATTTGCCGGTGCATTCAGAAATTGCCCGTCTAGAAACGCAAAACGCGCAGTTACGCCAGAACGACGCCGCTTTC
>DASSGE010000443.1:0-18233 GCA_035693605.1 Binatia bacterium | reverse complement strand
TGACGCGCCAAGAGGGCGGCAACAAGCCATAGAAACTACGATACAAATCTGCCGGCACTGCGAGCTATCTGCGATGCCTTCTCCCAGACCTTTGCAGTGAAGGTTGAAGTCAGAGCCAGTTTTAGCGAGCCATCCACGCGTTAGCGCTGGGCTTGCCGGCCGGTAGAAAGTTGAATTAATTTCGGCGCAATTAAAATGCGCCGCGTAAACATCCAACTCGTTGGCCCGCTCGCGCCCCCAACCCGTTGGATAAACCACGCCGCTCCACCCGTTTGCGGCTGACCTGGATAGGAATAGCAGCAGTTACCGACAAAAAACGCGCTTCACTACTATGGATTCGTCTGGCAACATTTAACGAGCTTCCTGCTGCCAAAAACGCTTCTAATAATCGCACGTTAACGAAGTCCAAGATTTGCAACGCCGATTTTTTTCATCTAGGATATGCCGAGTCTCACGCCAATGGCATTACGCGCTAGTTACTTTGGAGGTTTCAATCAATGGCCACGATGATCGCCGACGACTGTATCAACTGCGGCGCGTGCGAGCCCGAGTGCCCCAACAACGCGATTTCGCAGGGGCCAACAATATTTGTCATCGATCCAAAGCTATGCACGGAATGCGTTGGATTTCATGACTATGAGGCGTGTGCGGCGGTTTGCCCAGTCGACGTTTGTGTCACCGACCCTAACAATATTGAGTCCGAAGAAGCGTTGATCGAAAGAGCGCGGCAGCTACATCCAGAAACTGATTTCGGCAGTAACTTCGAATCCCGTTTTCGCAAGGGCCAGGGGAAGACGGCTGCAGCCCCTGCAGCTGCAGCTCAGGCAAGCGACGCAGCCGCTAGCGCGAGTACGGGTCCAGCGCCAGTCAACGACGCCTCGGTCACGGCCTTCGCCGAAGCCAATGTTAATTATGTCGAGCTGCCACCCATCGACTCTTGGAACATTCCAATGCGTTGTTACAAGTGCAATGGCGTCCATGAACAAAACGTCAAGAACTTCACTATCGGCAACGTAATATTTTGTCCTCACTGCCACAAGTCGACGGTGGTCCGGGACAACTTGAATTTTCATATCCGCACGCTGCTCAAAGATTCCTACGATAAGTGGGAAAATGAGCAACGGGAGTTCGTCGAACGGCGGGAACGTGAGCTAGCGCAATTCGTCGAGCGGCGCGCTAAAGACGCCGCCGCCTTCGAGGCGCACCAAGAGCGCGAACGCGACCGCATCCGTGAACAGCTGAACGTTATCGGCGACACCTACGACGCTGCCGGGAAACCTTATAAGAAGGGCTCGCGCTTTAGCTGGGGATGATCCATCAGCCCCATGTTCTATTCCTGGCTTCATGTGATCGCCTTGGTGGTGTACCTGGGCGCGATCATAGGTTTTTGGCTTATGCTCCTGCCCGCGGTCGCAACGTTGGAGAAGCATGACGAAAAGGTCCGATATTTCGTTCGCGGCCTGAAGTTTTACAATCCGCTCCAGGTTGGCTCCCTGGGCATTATCCTGTTTACCGGAGCATTCCAGCTCACCGAATTAAAAGCAGCCTACCGCGAAACCTTCATCGAATTTGTCGCCTACAAACTTAGCATTAAGTTGCTCTTCGCCTTTCTGCTGGTCATGTTCAGTGTTTACCAGGCTCTCGGCATAGGCCATCGTTTTGTCAGGCGCAGCGAAGGCGGCGAAGGGGTCACTCCCGAGCAGTTGCGCTCGATCATCAGCCGCATGACCGGCGCCAACTGGTGTATTTTGGTATTCAGCGTTATTACGCTCTGGCTTGGTCTGCGGCTTCACCCCTAGGCCGACACTGGCAAAGCAAGTTCTGATTGGTGCTAATACGCGTTAGGAGAAATTTACAAGGTGAGAGGAAGTCCAATGGCTACTAAACATCTCCGGATCATTTATCGCTCCAATTCTCACGCACCGCTTTGGCTGGTCGCCGAAAAATCAGGGTCGTGGCAGAAGAACGGTCTTGAAGTCGACACTTCGCCGCAGCTTGTCCGTGAAAAAGCGGTAGAGTCGCTTAAGAGCGGCCATGTCGACTTGATTTCCGGCAATCATCACAATCTGTACGTGCGCAATGCCAAGAACGGCGAAGACTTCGTGCACCTCGCCCAACCAACGAATAATTGGACTGAAAACAAACTGGTAGTTCGGCCGGGCATTCGCTCAGTTCAAGATCTCAAAGGTAAAAAAATTGTCGCCGACAAGCTAACGTCTCACGCCGGGCTCAACGT
Organism: Binatia bacterium; assembly: GCA_035693605.1. Classification (GTDB taxonomy): domain Bacteria; phylum Desulfobacterota; class Binatia; order UBA9968; family UBA9968; genus DP-20. The sequence continues at coordinate 15,997 of DASSGE010000443.1, read as the reverse complement.
GTGGCTGTTTTTGAAACAAGAAGGATTAGATGTCGACCGTGGCGACATCGAACTCGTCGAGTTGCGCGGCTCGTCCGAAGATCGGTGGAAAAAAGTGGTGAGCGGCGAGTACGACGCCACCTTCGTGACCATCCCACATGACAGCCGCGCCGCTAAAGCCGGTGCCCATGTCATCACCGTGCGAGCAATTCCGATGATCCGTGGCGTCACGCTGACGACCACCACGAGCTTTGTAAAAAATCATCCCGAAGAGATTCGCCTGTTGACCAAGGGCTTAGTCGACGCGATCCATTTTTTTCTCACCCGTAAGCAGGAGACCCTGGAAATCCTCAAGGAGCACGCGACGCCTATTTTGAAGCTGCAAACCGATCAGGAAGTCGAATGTTTATATGACGAGTGGGCTCATTCGCTGGAGAAAAAGCCCTATCCGTCGCTTGAAGGCATTGCCAACGTATTCCAGCTCGCGGTGCGGCGCGACCCCGAGATCGCGGGCTTCAATCCACTAGCGCTGTGGAACACCCACTTCGTGCGCGAGTTGGACGACAGTGGTTATATCGATAAGCTGTATCAATAATTCGTTGCCGCCGTCCGGGAAATATCAATAAAAAAAGGCGGAGTCATGGACTCCGCCTTTTCCCACTGCCCCCGTTTGACTTACAAGTTAACTAACGCTGGGTAATTTTTTCTCCGGCTGGCTGAGTCGTTTGCGACGACGAGCGTGGCGCATCTGATTGTTGCGGCGCCGCCGCTGGAGCCGCCGCTTGAGAGGTGATGCCTTCGCGATAGACTAAAATTTCCACCCGACGGTTCTTCGCCCGACCCTGGGCGTTATTATTTTCCGTTACTGGAGCGCTCTGGCCGTAGGACACCGGAATAACCTTCATCGGATCCAAGCTTTTTTTCGTGATCAGATAACGGCTCACCGCATCAGCGCGCTTCTTGCCTAGTTCGTAATTGTACTCTTCGCTGCCGACGCTATCGGTGTGACCAGCGACCAAGAAAATCGTCCCCTCCGCGCCGGCGACATCGCCTTTAAGATCGCTCAAGAAACCGTCGATCTCCCGCTGCGCCTGCTGCGGCAGGCTTGCGGAATTAAACGCGAAGTTAGCGCCGTCTTTCATGTCGATGACGACCTTGCGCTCCAAGCGCAAATTGGCGATCGCATTGAGCGCACGGTCGGCTTTGGCATCGACTTGGCCGAGCCGCCCTTCAAACTGACCGAGCTTGCCTTCGACACCGGTCATCCGGGTGCCAAGACTGCCAATCTGGCCGTCATGATCGTTTAAACGTCCTTCTGTTTGCGAAATGCGACCTGACAAAGGATCGTTAACGTTCTCGCGAACCCAATCCCTTGTGGCCAAACAACCCTGGCCCACAAGTAAAGTGGCGGTAACCCCTACGCCGATGAAATATTTGGCCCCGATGTGGTTTAAACTAGGCATAACCATTCCTCCTGTTTTTTTAGTCTATTCAGTCCGTTGTTCTTCATTGTGTTAAATCACTTGCGTTTGTACTCGCAACGCTCATATATCAAATTCTGTACCAGCCCCGAAACGACGGTTTTAATTGAATTTATTAAATTCCTGGATAAGTAAAGGAGGATTTATCATACACTCTTGCAGGTAAAAATCTTATTCGATGAGGTTTTTCTCTTATTGTCGAATCGATACACGGTAACTCCGCAACCTAGAGTCCGCTCTGAAGTTATAGTACTGCGGCGTAAAATGGTTTTTGATGATTATCGCCGCGGACTCTGTTAGTTCGCAGTCCAGCTCCGCTTGCGACCGCGTTCGACCCGATGTACACCGCCTGCACGTTAGGATTCACTGCGCCTACGCATCGCATAATTCTCAACACCAGCGAGCTCGGGCAAACTGAAATCGGTGCGCAACCTTTGCGAACCATTGTTCGCGGTGTGACCTCCGGGCGATCTCTGAAGCGACTGCGGATGGTCATCTACGCCTAAAATCCGCCTCTCGGCCGGCGAAGCGCAGAGCAATCCCATTTCCGCGACTCCACCATCGCTAAGTGGGAAGTTATTCAATTTTGGTTATTAAGAAAAAGTTTTCAGGAAAATCTTCGTGAAGGATGATCCCTGCGCTACGCGTGAACGAATTAACCCACAGTAGGGAAATACAGCCAGCCAGCGCGATCGTCAGTAAAAAGCGGAAAATTCAAGGGCGGCAGTTGGAAGATTCGCTACAACCCTGTCGAGAAATCTTAATGCTGGTATGATGGCTTCACACGCTTGAACTCATCGACCTTTAGATCATGCTTCTTGAGCAGGTCGTAAAAATCAGCACGGTATTTTCCTGCCAGCTTGGCGGCTTGACTGACGTTGCCCTCGGTCATCGAAAGGACTTGAACTAAATAGTCGCGCTCAAAGGCATCGCGGGCGTCTTTAAGTGATTTAAGCGCGTCGGCAGTCATGGCTTGCCGCTCGAGCGGAAAACCACCGGCCCGTTCCGCCGGCGATTGCTTACCCTGAATAACGTAATCCTCGGTCACCATGTCCTTCTGCGTCATTGCCACCGCGTACTCGATGGTGTTCTCCAACTCGCGCACGTTGCCGGGCCAATCATGCAACATGAGCCGGCGCACCGCTTCCGGCGTGAGACCTTTCACGTCTCGCTTCATCTGCTGACTGTATTTTTTTAAAAAGTGCTCGGCGAGCGGCAAAATGTCCTCTTTACGATCGCGCAACGGCGGCAAATAGATCGGTATGACGTGAATGCGATAATAGAGGTCGTCGCGGAACAATCCCTTTTTGACCTGCTCGGCTAAGTCCTTATTGGTCGCGACAATGACCCGTACGTCAACTTCGACGGGGGATTCACTCCCGACCGGATAGAATTGCCGCTCTTGCAGCGCGCGCAGCAACTTGGATTGCGTGGATAGCGGCATGTCGCCGATTTCGTCTAAAAAAAGCGTGCCGCCATGGGCTTGGGTAAATAACCCCTTGGTACTTCGGACCGCGCCGGTAAAGGCGCCCTTTTCGTGGCCGAACAGTTCACTTTCGAGCAAGGTCTCAGGCAGAGCCGCGCAGTTGAGCGCGACAAACGTGGTATCTTTGCGGTCGCTGGCAAGATGGATTGCTTTAGCGACCAGCTCCTTGCCGGTGCCGCTCTCGCCGTGAATATAAACCGTCGAGTCGAGCTTGGCGATGCGTGTGACCACGTCGAGAATCGCCCGCATTTTGCCGCTGCGCGCAATAATATTGGTGAAATCGAAGCGCTCATGGAGCATGTCTTTGAGCCGCTTGATCTCTGAGTTGAGGTTGTGGTTTTCCAGCGCGCGCTCGATCTGCAGCAGCAAGTCGGTCGGCTCGAACGGTTTGGTCAGATAGCTGTACGCGCCCCGGCGCATCGCCTCGACGGCGTTTTCAATGGTGCCGTGGGCGGTCAGGATGATCGTCGGGATATCCGGATGGATCAAACGGAACTGTTCCATCAGAGTCAATCCATCACTTTGCGCCAACATTAAATCGACGACGCATAAGTCGAATGCCTTCTCCTTGAAAGCGTTCAGCGCTTTGTCTTCCTCGCCGAGAGCGATGACCTCATAGTCCGCCGCTTCCAGGCGCATTTTGATCAGCTCCAGCAAGTTGGGATTGTCATCTACGACTAAAATGTTGCCCTTTGCCACGAAACCCCTACCTCCCCCGTTCGCGCCGCTTTTTTTCGATTTGAATGTCCACTTGCTTGGATTTCTCGATCAACTGCTTGGCCTTTTCAAACTCCTGGCGAGACCTTTCAAGCTCCAAGCGGGATTTTTCGGCGTCTTGTTTAGAGCGTTCGGCGGCGAGCCGGGATTTTTCGATTTCTTGCTTAGACTTCTCAGCCTCGAGTTTGGTTCGCTCGATTTCCTGTTTTGTCGCATCTATTTCGTTGAGAACGCCAATCCAGGCCTTAGCCGGTTCGGCAAACTTGCTCTCAGGATACTGGCTCAACACCCGTGTAAAAGAGCCGAGCGCCTTTCGCCGATCTCTGCGCGGATTTTGTGGGTGTGCCTCGACGACGCCGATATAAAAAATCGCCGCGTCCGCCGGCGGTTGATCCCTGGCGATGACGATGACGTTTTGAAAGGCGTTGAGCGAACCTTCGTAATCAGCGTGAGCGAGCAATTGGTGCCCCTGAGTCAGCGCTTGGCGCAAGTCGCGACGCTGATTCGATTCCTGAAATAGACTGCAGCCGGAAATGATTATCAGCAGGGCAAGACAAATACAAATTTGCTGCCACCGCCCAATTGGCTTTCCGCCCATATATTCCCACCATGCGACGTAATAATGTTTTTGGCTATCGCCAATCCTAGACCCGTGCCCTGCCGGTTATTGGCGCTCGCGTGACTACCCTGGCTGAATTTTTCGAAGATCGACCTTAAACTCTCCGCCGGAATACCCGGACCCGAGTCTTTCACAGTAACTTCCAGCATACCATCACGGGTTTTGGCAGCAATCGAAACTCGACCTCCCTTAGGGGTAAACTTGACGGCGTTACCCATCAGGTTACGCAGCACTTGTAAAATCCTCTCCGAATCGATTCGCACCGGCGGCATCGGTCCGTCCAGCGCGCTTTCAAATTGAATCTGCTTGGCCTCCACCAATGGGGTGATCTCGGCAACCGCGCGTTTGATTAAAGGCTCGATATGGGTGGATTCGAAGTCGTAGTGCATCATGCCGGCTTCCATCTTCGAGAGATCGAGAAATGTATTGACCAAGCTGATCAAGCGGTTACTTTCCTCGGTAATAATTCCGAGCAGTTTTTGCTGCTTTTCGGTGGTCGCGCCGCCGACGCCGTCGAGCAAAAGCCCGGTACCCTCTTTGATCGATGTTAAAGGCGTGCGCAGCTCATGAGACATGGAGGCGAAAAAATCCGCCTTTATATAGTCGAGCTCCTTGAGCCGCTGGCTCATCGAATTAAGGGCGACTGCCAACTCGCCGATTTCGCGAGGCGTTCTGACCTTAACGGGATGATCGAAATTGCCGCTGGCGATCTCCTGAGTTTTGGCTTTCAGCGCGGCTAGCGGCCGGGTAATGCTCTTAGTGATCAACAGCGACATCAGAACAATCGCCAGCAGGCAACCGGCGGCGATCGATAACGCGGCTTGCCTCGCTTGTGCCGCGGCCGCAGCCAACTCTTTGACTTTGGAGTAGGTCGTCAGTTGTTGATTGATGCGCAAGCGCTCCAGCTCATCCAACATGGCATCGACCAAAGTGTCCTTGTCCTGCTTGAACCGCGCTTGCGGATAATTCTTCTTGGTGCGCACCCAGCGCGCCTCGTCTTCCACTAAATCGACATAACGGCCATAATTTTGACGCACCCGCCGGACGATCGCTCGGGCGAGACCATCAGCCACCGCAGCAGCGCTCTCGGCACGCGCTTCGAAATCAATTTTCAAGCGAATAAATTGCAGATACCAGGCTTCATCGCGGCTAAGGACAAACTTCTGTTCGGCACGGCTTTGGGCCAACAACAGATCGGTGAGATACTTCTCGTGTTCGAGCACCCGGTTGTCGATGCGCAGGATCGCCTCCGCCTGATTGCCGAAATCGGTGAGCTCGAGAATCGCGTACGAGCTCGCCGCCGCGACAATTGCGAAGATCGCCAGATAGCTAAGCGTAAGGCGCGAGAACAGACTCAGATGCACGACGACTCGCTAATCGGTTTTGGCGCCAGCGTTATTGGAATCCAGGAGCCCGCTCTGCACCGATTCCGCTTTCAAAAACTTTTGGCCGAACTGTTCAAGCCGTTTGTCGGCACTTTGGTAACTCGATTGGGCGTGGGCTAAGTGTTTGCCGAGAACCACAAAATCGTCGCGAAACTTGACGAAATCGCCCTGTAGCCGGCCCAGATACTGGATAATTTCCTTGGTCCGCTCGTCGATCCGCAGCCCTTTGAGACCCAGGATGATCGCTTGCAAATAAGCGTAAAAGGTATTCGGCGATACCGGGATCACGCGTTTGCTCATCGCGTACTGAGACAGATTGCGTTCGTCAGCGGTGTCATCCTTGATGACCGCTTCATAATAAACATTTTCTGCCGGGATATACATCAGGGCAAAATCATAGGTCCCTTCGTCCGGAAGAATATACTTAGAAGCGATCGCGTCAATGTGTTTGCGCACGTCGGCGGCAAATTGTTTTTTTGCCCGGTTACGTTCCTCGTCGCTCGCCGCCTCGATCAGCCGTTTGAAATTTTCCAATGGAAATTTCGCGTCCACGGGGACGAGGGAATCCCCGAGCTTAATGACCGCATCCACTTTTTCGCCGCTACGAAAGCCGTATTGGATTGAAAAATGCTGCGGCGGCAAAATCTGCCCCAACAAGTCACCGAGAAATAACTCGCCCAGCCCGCCGCGCAGTTTGGGTGCCCGCAGGATTTCTTGCAGCGACGCGATATCTTTACCCACTTCATAGATGCGCCGATTGGCTTCTTCGAGACCTCCGAGGCTTTTCTGCACACCGCCGACCACGCGCGCCGCGTTATCGAGACGTTCGCCTAGGCTCTGTTGCGTGTCGTTCAAGACTTGAGCGTTTTCTTTCAGTCTCTCGTTGACCTGAGCGATCATCTGACCCAACTGCTGCTGCAAGGTTCGAGTGTTGCTATCGAGAGTTGAACTCAATTGCGAGCGGAGCTGATCGATCTGCTGCTGCATTAGCAATAGTGACTGATCCCCCGTTTTCTCTGAAAGCAGCGTGCGCAATCGGCCGAGGAAAAGCCAGCCGAGCAAAATTACACCGATTATGGAAGTAAATAGGGCAAAAAGGAAAGGCGCAAGATCCACGACGAACCGTGGTCAGGCTAGAGCAGTCTCAGCGCGTACTCGAGGATTTCGCTGAGTTTGCGGATTTGGGTTGCGCGCATGGATCGTTCTTCTCGTGGCGCGGTGAAATAATCATCAACGCTTTTCTTTAAATTCCATTCCAAAAGCTCGATGCATTGATGCATGCTGACTTTTTCCGACTTGCGCCGGCGCGCTTGATGCAGCTCCTGAAGTTGAATGACTTGACCCATACCAGCCGCCAGAATAGGGTAGCGCGAAAAATAGTCAAGGGGCGGCAAGAAGAAAGAAAAACCGATAACAAGGAAAATTCCAAAGGTAACCAGTCAGCGCACCGCCGGCTCTTGCTGCGTCACGCAGTGAATCGCGCCGAGGCCGGCGACCACCTCGTTGCATCGCAGGCCGATTATTTTTCGCATTGGAAAACATTCCTGCAGCAGTCCCAGGGCTTTTCGATCGTTGGCATCATCGAACACCGGCACGAGCACGACTTCGTTGGCGATATAGAAATTAGCGTAACTCGCTGGCAATCGCACACCGTCGTAAGACAGCGGCGCGGGACTCGGCAAACAAACAATTTCTAATTTTTTGCCGTCCTGATCGCGGGCGTTCTGCAAGCGCTCGTAATTTTCTTGCAAGAAGCGATAATTCTCGTCCTGCGGGTTGTCCTCGATGACACAGACAACGGTTGTCGGACTGACGAAGCGCGCGATGTCGTCGATGTGACCGTCGGTATCGTCGCCGACTATCCCTTCTCCAAGCCAGAGAATCTGCCGGACTCCAAGCGAATCTTTGAGAAATTTTTCTATTTGTGCGCGGCTGAGCTGTGGATTGCGATTGCGATTGAGCAGGCACTGTTCGGTGGTAAGACAGGTGCCGGCACCGTTCACTTCGATGGAACCGCCCTCGAGGATTACCTTGTGCTCGAACACCGGCACTTGCAATAACTGCGCTATCGAGCGCGCGACCCGTTCGTCTTTTTCATAAGCGTTATACTTGCCGCCCCATCCATTAAAGATCCAATCATTGAAAGCCAGCGGTTGTTCGACAGTTTTCCGGGTGACAAATGTCGGACCATAATCGCGCATCCAGACATCGACCGTAAGGATTTCCAGGAGCGTTACGTTGCCCATCGCCGCGTTTGCACTCTTGAGTCTGGCCAACACCTCGGTTTTCACAGTCGCGTCGTTGACCAGCAGATAGACCTGCTCGTGAGGCGACAACGCCGTGATCATCTGGATCCAGATCTCCCGGACTTCGTCCAAGCAGGCAGGCCAGGTTTCCAGATTGTGCGGCCAAGATAGCCAAGTGGCGCGATGCGGCTCCCACTCCGCCGGCATTGAATAACCCAGTGCAGCAGGCGTGAATGAACTCAGAGATAAATTTGCCATGGAATATGTGCGTCGAAGCTGCGTTAGCGATCGAGCGAACGGGTCGATAGCGCTCCATACGCGTCGATGCGCCGATCGCGCAGAAACGGCCAGGATTGGCGCGTTTCTTCAATCTTATTGAGATCGCAATTTGCGAAAAGTATCTCTTCGCGCTTATCGCCGGCGCGGGCAACTATTTCGCCCAGTGGTCCGGCGACAAATGAATTACCCCAAAACTTGATTTTACCTTCGCTGCCGACGCGGTTCGCGGCGACCACGTAGACGCCATTGGCCACGGCGTGGGAACGCTGAATCAGCTCCCACGCGTTGCGCTGATTCTGCGCCGCCGTGCGCGGCTCATTGGGGATCCAGCCAATGGCTGTGGGATAGAATAGGATTTGCGCGCCGCCCAGCGCGGCCGCGCGCGCCCCTTCGGGAAACCACTGGTCCCAACAGACCAGCACCGCGATCTTGGCGTAGCGAGTCTCAAAACTCGGGAATCCCAAATCACCAGGAGCAAAATAAAACTTCTCGTAATAAAGCGGATCGTCGGGAATATGCATTTTGCGATATTTGCCGGCGATCGAACCATCGGCGTCGATCACCACCGCGGTGTTGTGATAAATGCCGGCAGTACGCCGCTCGAAGAGCGAGGCGACAATGACGATTTTGTTGCGCCGCGCGACTTCACCCAAAACTTCAGTGCTTGGACCCGGAACCGCTTCGGCAAGTTTGAAATTGCGCTGGTCTTCTCTCTGGCAAAAGTAAAGCGAGCGAAACAGCTCCTGCAGGCAGACGATCTTGGCGCCCCGTTTAGCTGCGGCTTCGACTCGCTGCACGGCTTTGGTCAGATTCGCAGCGGGATCACTGGTGCAGCTCATCTGCACCAGCGCAATTTTAACTTGTTTGGCGGTTTTCGTTTTTGCCATAATGACGACAATCTAACGGAAATAATTCGCAGAAACAAAAAAGGGAGAGGAAAAGTGCCTCACCTTTCCTCTCCCCTAAACGGCGTCAGCGAGGGTTATTTAAGATGCTGCGCGAAGAAGGTCTTGGTCTTTTCCCAAGCATCCGTGGCGGATTTTTCATGATAGCTGGCGCGCTCGTCACAGAAAAATCCGTGTCCCGCGTCGGGATAGATTTTCATCTGGAACGGCACTTTCTTGGTCGTCAATTCGGTATTGATTTGACCGACCTGATCCATCGGAATCAGCTGATCTTTGGCGCCAAAGAATAGATACATCGGGCACTTGATCTCACCCGTGCGCGACAGCGGGCTCGGATTGCCCATGGTAATGCCGCCGCCGTAATACGGTACGGCGCACTTCACGTCGTTGGCGTGATGCGCCGCGCTCAAATAGGTCAAGCGACCGCCCATGCAGAAGCCGATAACGCCGAGAGAACCAGCTTTGACATTGCTTTGGGATTTTAAATGCGCGATTGCCGCACCGACATCCTCCATCGCCTTGGGGTCTTGAACCCGCTGTAAGGTCGCGATCGCTTTGGCCATGTCGGAAAACGGAATCACCCGCTCCGCCTCACGATGAAAAATATCCGGACAGATCGCCACGTAACCTTCGGCCGCGATCCGATCCGTGACTTTCTTCATGTGATCGTTGACGCCGAAAGCTTCCTGAATCACGACCACGCCCGGATAACTGCCGCTATCCTTCGGCTGCGCCACGTAAGCATCCATCTTGCCGTCAGAAGTGTTGAGTTGCACCGTCGAATTGGAAACGTCCATCACTACCTCCTTAGAATTGTGAATGACAATCTGAAGTGGGTTTTGTCTATCAAATTTCGTTGCAACGGTCCACACCTCAATAAATCAAGTTGACAACAAATTAATCGTGCTTGTGGCAGAATTCGAGCACTCGATCAACTACAGTTTGTGTTGTCTGTCCCGGCGGCAGGACATGCCAGAATTCCCCGTTCGGCAGCAACTCTCGCAGGTAATGCGCTCCCGAGGTCGCGTGCGACTGATCGTCACCTGGAATTACCAGAGACGGCGCCTTGATAGCCATTACCTCTTCCGGCTCGGCGCCGGTCGCAGTATCGCGGTCAAACAAGGTACGGCCGCTGGTAACCATCATGCCTAAATAGCGCTCGAGATCCTGACAGACGAAACGATCGGCGAAGGCTGGATCGCGCGCGATCGAGCCGGCCCAAGGCCCGGTTTCCGGGTCAAGCCAGAAGTTTTTCTTATCCTGGGCGCGCTCGACCACGCCTTTAAGGCCATTTTGTTTGGCGAACTCGTAGTGGCGCACGAAGCGCGCTTGGCTGTTGACCTTCCACCGATAACCGCCGACCGGCCAGTGTAGCAACAAACCACGCGTCGCTTGGGGATAATGCACCCCGAACGCGAGCGCGACTGAACAGCCCATGCAGCCACCCATGATCCATGCGGAATCGATCTTCAAGTTATCGAGCAAGGCTTTACCGTGCTTGGCAAATGTCGCCCAGCTAAGGCGCTCGACCCGCCCGCCCGATTGGCCGCATTCGCGCCGGTCGTAGAGAATCACCATATGCTTCTCTGCCAGGGCTTGAATCGCGTCAATGCCGGTCCAGGCGCTTGCCACTCGCCACTTTTCGATGGTCGCGTCGAATCCTCCCGGCGCGCACATTAATATAGGCGTTCCGGATCCGGAAATTTCATAATAGGTGTCAATTCCATCGACATTAGCCATTGGCATAAGCGGATCTCCTTAGATTGCTGGACAACAAGAATAGCGACCAGTAAGATTTAGCACGCTGCCCGCCCGAAAAGAAAGTTCGCAACCCAGCAGCGCGGAGGCAAGATTTGTGAGCGATCGCGACACCGAATTAAAATTCACTGAACTGTTAAATGTCATGGCGCAACTGCGCAGTGACAACGGCTGTCCGTGGGACAGGGAGCAGACCCATCTCTCGCTCAAGCCCTGCCTACTCGAAGAAACCTATGAACTGCTCGACGCGCTTGATGCCGGCGATTCCAAGAAAGTCAAAGAAGAATTGGGTGACTTACTGCTCCAGGTGATCTTTCATGCGCAGATCGCCGCCGAAGAAAACCGATTCACGATCAAAGACGTGATTGAAATGTTGACCGATAAGTTAGTACGCCGTCATCCCTACGTTTTTGCCGGTGAACCGTTACCCGAAGATGCCGCCGCCGCGCTCAAACAGCGGGCCCAGCTCAAAGCCAATGAAAAAAGCGACGGCGAGATTAAATCCGCTTTGGGCGATGTGCCTCGAGCGATGCCGGCGCTGGCACGCGCCCAATCCATCTCGCGCCGCGCCGCCGGTTTAGGCTTCGAGTGGCCGAATATCGATCCAGTCTGGGCCAAGGTCGAGGAAGAAATGCGCGAGCTCAAACAAGCCGTCGCTTCCGGCGACAAAGTCCACACCGGCGAGGAACTCGGCGACTTGCTCTTCACCTTGGTCAATATCGCGCGCTTTCTCGATGTTGAATCCGAGGACGTCCTGGCGCAGACCATCGACCGCTTTAGCCGCCGATTTCACCACATCGAAGCCAAGCTGCGCCAAGCGAACCGAACTTTCGACCAATCGTCCATCGAGGAAATGGATCGCTACTGGGACGAAGCGAAAAGACTCGAGACCCAACGGAAGTTGGCGAAATGAGCAAGCCGCAAACTCGCGTCGTCATTCTCGACGCCGCCACCTATGGCGACACGCCGCTGACCGCATTCACCGACACCTGGAACTGCACCGTGCACCAAGTCACCGACGCGACGCAAACCAGTGCCCGGCTAGTCGGCCACACCATCGCCGTCACCAACAAAGTCGTCATAAACGAACATCTCCTGGATGCACCTGAGGCCCGAGATCTGAAACTCATCGCCGTGGCCGCCACCGGTACGGATATTATCGACAAGGAAGCCGCAGCCAAACGCGGCGTTCAAGTATCCAACGTGCCGGGCTATGCCAGCCAATCGGTGGCCCAATTTACCCTAGCATTGATCCTGGCGCTGGCCACTCGTGCCGGCAGTTACGCTGCCGCCGTCAAAGCCGGCGAATGGCAGAACAGTCCGGTCTTCACGATCCTGACGTATCCCAATATCGAACTCGCAGGCAAAAAGCTCGGCATCATTGGTTTCGGCAATATCGGCAGGACGGTCGCCAGGATGGCGCGCGGCTTCGGCATGGAGATCCTGATCGGCGCTCGACCAGGTGATCTCAAACCCTCAGCGGATCGAGTGCCACTGGCGGAGCTATTTCGCCAGGCCGACTTTATCTCGCTCCACTGCCCTCTGACAGCCGAGACAAAAAATTTAATAAACCCAAAGTCCCTGGCATGGATGAAACCGAGCGCGTTTCTTATTAACACTGCTCGCGGCGCGTTGATCGACGAGCCCGCGCTAACCGCAGCACTGCGCACCAAGAGCATCGCCGGCGCTGCCCTGGACGTCATCACACAAGAGCCGCCGACCGCCGCTCACCCAATTATTGTCGCCGCCAGGGAACTCGACAACCTTATCGTCACGCCGCACACCGCCTGGTCAGCGCGTGAAGCGCGCCGCCGCCTACTCGAGGAAGTCAAAGAAAATATCGCGGCATTCCTCCAAGGCCGTGAGCGAAACCGCGTCGCCTAGCTTTCGCTCAATTGGCTCAGCGACATTGGACGTTTCCTCGACATTTATTTAAACCGCTCGTGCCATCGCGTCAAAGCGTGCCATCGCGCGACCTGATGTCGGGTCAACTCCGCAAGCCCAGGCATAGCCAAACTACCGCTCTCATGAGTCGACATCGACGTCCAAGCCAAGTGCGATCTTGCCGGCATAAGCTCGTTGTGCGGCTTCACGCAGCGGATGATAACGCGCCGCCTGGGCGTCACGAAAAAGCCTTTCCAGACCTGCCGAACGATAAAAAGCGCTACCGCCTGCGGCTTCCATAACCAACTCCACCGTTTTCAACACACCTTGTGCAACCAACGTGCGGCCGATCATGACGCGATTCGTGATGGCGAGACCCGGATCGTTACTCGCCGCGGCAGCGATCATGTCTTGGCGCGCCAACCGAGCGCTCGTCAGTTGGTTATCGATGGCACCGATGAGCTCGACCGAATGAGCGTCAGTTTTGCGTTTCCTGGCTTTATCGACGACCAGGTCACGCGCGGCCTCGGCAATACCCAGATACGCTGAGTAAATCAACGGAAATGCGATCATGGAAATGATGTGAAACAGCGGGTGCCATTTGCCCGCTGGTCGCTTCGCGCCGATTGCCGCGTCAGCAATGAAAACATCGGTTAATTCGACGTCATGGGATCCGGTGCCGCGCATACCCATGGCGCGCCAGGTGTCGAGTAGTTTTACTCCGTCGGCTTTCATCGGCACGGCGAAATGAAGCACCGTCGGTCCCACCTCGGGATCGTCGTAAACCGCGCTGGTCATCAAAAGGTCGCCGGCCGGTGCGCCGCTAGAAAAGATTTTTCGCCCATTAACGCGATAGCCGCCTTCAACGCGCGTCGCAGAACCCGAACCTTGCAGCCAGTCGGAGCCGCCGCTGCTCAGAAGCACAATGCTCTCACTGGCGACTCGCTTTAACAATCCATCTACCGGAGCTTTCTGGTAGCGCCATCGCCACGCGTTGGTTGCCACCTGATGCGTGTGCATCGAAAAAGCCAAACCGGTAGATCCGCACTGAAACGCGATGCGCCGTAACATCTCGCACAAGTCCAAATAGCCGGCGCCAAGCCCGCCTAACTCTGCAGGCACCCCCGCCGACATCAGGCCATGGTTCTTTAGTTCGGCGAAATTTTCCGCGACGAAGCGATCCGCCTCATCAGCGTCAGCCGCGCGCGCCGCGAAGCGCGGCCCGAGTTCGTCGAGGATCGCGGCGATCTTTTGCGCGACTTTCGTTGCATCCGCATCAGCAAATTTTTCTGCTGCTAATGACATCTCACTCTCCTTTCAAATATTAGCTAGCCGCTGTGTCTGCACAGGTACATTCCATCTGCGACTAGCAATAAGCCGGGGCCATGGCCTCGATCTGCTGTCGCGCCTCCGGCCGAATGGTCTCGACCGTGGCAAGGAAGTTGGGATGGGTCATTCCCGTGCCCAAATACGTCCAGCGCATCCCTTTTAACACTGCGTCAGTCATCTCCCGACGCTCACGCTTAGCCAATGTTTTTCCGGTCGCGGCGATAAACGCCTCAACGTTGAACTCCGTCTGCTGCTGTATGCCGTTATCGATGAAAGCGCCGATCCCGGCGTATTCCTGAAGCGCTTGATCGATTTCTTTGTCCGTGGCGTTAGCCGCCAGCTCTTCGACGATCAAGGTGTCAAGCTTGGCATGCTGCGATTCTTCCAACCAGTGATGCTTCAAAAGACTTTTGAACTGTAGATCGAGCTGCTGATTGTCGCGCACTGCCTCGACATAATGACGCAGTGTGATCCATTCAATGTGCAGAATCGCAATCCCGACGCCTAGCGGACTGTGCGACAGGACGAATTTCTTCACATCCTCGGCGGGACCGATAAAGTCGCAGCGGTTGCTAAAGCCTTGTTGAAAATCCCGGCGAAACTCTTTGAACAGATGAATATGCTTGGCCTCTTCGCCGGCGAACTGCAGTAGTGCGCGCACCCGAAAATCTTCGCCTGACAGCTGTGCCTTTGCATGGTCGATGGCAAAGGGCAGAATGAACTCCTCGACCAAGCCGAACATGGCGAGATACTCATGGCCGCGAATCTGGTTAAGGACCTTCTTTTCTTCGCTAGAGAGAAAACTCAGTCCATCCACCTGCGCCAACGATTCCGGCATGAACGGCTTGGCAAAATCCAACCGCTTGTCGCCGCCAATGATGTCCTCGATGCGCCAGTGGATACGCTCGGAAGTCTCCAACACCCCCTGGTAGCTGTAATTATGATCCATGACCTTTCCTCCCTGGTTTGTAATTCGGCTCAGCGCCGTTGCCATGACTTGAGTGCGCAAACCATGCCAACGACCGGGTTTACCGAATAGTTTTAGAAATCAGGAGTTTAAGAAGATCTTGCGAAGTTAAGCCGGCACGAGAGTTCGTCAATAACGAGATCTCGTCAGCGCGGAACGTGATTTCTCGTGAGTGAGCTTAGCGTTTGCGCTCGATGCCGAGTGCTTTGATACGCGAGCTGAGCGTGGTCGGCTTAATGCCGAGCAGTGTCGCAGCGCCGTTGGTGCCGGCGACTTTCCAATCGCTCGCTTCGAGAGCGGCGACGATATTCTCACGCTCGAATTGTTCAAGCTCTTTAGCGGTGCGTACGCGCTTGGCGGCGCCTTCGCCTTCGTTCGACGCGCCGGCGATCACGCCGATGCTTTCCGGCAGGGCACGGTCGAGATTGAGTTTGCGATCTCGGGCTGTGATCACGGCACGTTCGATTATATTTTGCAGCTCGCGAACATTGCCGGGCCAACGATAGGCTTCCAGGCGACGGATACAGTCGGCCGACAGCGGTTCGATCGACCGGCCCATGCTCTTGGCAAATTTTTCGGCGAAAGCGGCGGCCAGAACGCCGATATCTTCGCGCCGCTCGCGCAGCGGCGGCAACTCAACGGGAAAAACATTCAAGCGGTAATAGAGATCCTCGCGGAATTTGCCCGCGCCGATGGCACGTTGGAGGTCCCGATTAGTAGCGGCCAAGACACGCACATCGACCTTACGGGTCTGCGAACTGCCCACCGGCTCGAATTCACCTTCCTGCAAGACCCGCAATAGCTTACTCTGCAATTCGAATGGCAGCTCGCCCACTTCGTCGAGAAAAATTGTGCCGCCATGGGCCATAGCGAAGCGGCCGTCGCGTTTCTTGGTGGCGCCGGTAAAGGCGCCCGCTTCATGACCGAACAGTTCGCTCTCGATCAAAGTCGCGGGAATTGCC
>DASSGE010000442.1:0-4269 GCA_035693605.1 Binatia bacterium | reverse complement strand
AATCGTCCGACTGGAGTATGATCGTCGGCTAGCAGCACGATCGCTCCGGACCGGCGCTCGACTGTGCCGTCGATCACCGTCTTGCGCCAATTCCACAGATCGCGGGAACGGGTCATGCCGCGCTTCAGTACGATATTGGTGAACTTGGTCAATCCAGGCAGTTTGCGAGTGCCGCCGCGCTCATTGCCTTCACGGTACTCGATCACGTCGGTGGTCGTCGACAGACCTGAGCAGTCGGTGAAACCGGCGGCGGCAATGCCGTCGATTTCAACGATAAAATTGAAGACTTTGTAGGGATCGTTGCGAGCTGAAGCAGCCATGGTCAATCTCCTCCGTCTGGTTTGACAATCCGTGCACGGCCCAACTCAAGATAAATTCTCAAGTCATGCGCGATGGTTTCCTGATAATGGTTGCCGTCGCGGTCGAGATAGCTGACGTAAGCCTTGATCCGCAATGGCTCTTTGCGCCGGGCGTAGCTGACCAATAGGTCGACATATTGGCAGAACTCTTTCCCCGGCGCCATGAACGGTACTTCGCGAAAGACGCGCATCGTCGAGATACATTTTTCTCCGCCCAAGCCGTGGAAGGGCTTGTCGAAGGAAGTGCGCACTCGATAGGCAGATGAGCCGCCGACATTCTTTAGACTCACCGTCAACAGGCCGTCTTCGACGTCAAAGTCGACGGCAATCTCCGGTCTTGGTGACGTGCCGGGGCTTATGATTTTCACAGGCTTCAAGTGACTATGGAGAATTGTAGTCGAACGGCATCGGGGCAGCAACAAAAGTCCGTGCCCGCGACACCGTGACCTCGCCTTGACTCCATGGGGTAGCAAGGGTATGGAGCGAGACAGAGTTTTTGAAACACCGAAAGAATCTATGAAACAATTCCGCCGCATCGCCTCTCTGATTATCGTCGCCTTGCACGTCCTGATCGGCGGCGCTGATGCAGCGTCCTTGAAGTCGGTCAACTTCGCGTCGAACACGCCGACTTTGAGCGGCACTCTGCCGCTGGTCGTCGCCCAGGAGTTCGGTTTCTTCGCTGCCGAAGGTCTGGACGTCAAAACAGTCCTGATTCGCGGCGGACCGACCGCCATGGCCGCCCTGGTTGGCGGCGGGGTGGATTATACGCTCGTTGCCGGCGTGGCGGCGGTGCGGGCCATCGCGCAAAACGCGCCGATGACCATCATCAGCGGCATCCAACCTTACATGGACTACACGCTGCTTGGCGCCAAAGGCATCACCGGCGTCAACGATCTCAAAGGCAAAGTCGTCGGCGTCACCGGGCCCGGCGGCATCGCCGAGTTCGCTACGGTGGAAGGGCTGGCCAAGAAAGGGATGGTGCGCGACCGGGATTATAAAATCCTCTACGGCGTCGGCAACAGCCCGGCCCGGGCCCAGGCTCTTGAATCCGGCAAGATCCACGCCTCGCCATTTTCTTTCTTGGAACGAATGGAGCTGGAACGAAAAGGCTTTCCCCTACTCTTCGATATCGGCAGCGTCATGCCGGGATTTCCGTTTGTCGTGATCGTCTCGAGCAAACAGAAAATCGACAACGATCCAGACGGCGTAGTCGCGATGTTGCGCGGCATCAAGCGCGGTTTGGACTTTCTTGCCGGCAACCATGAAAAGGTCGCCGCTATGGTAATTAAGAAAAATAACTTTGGCGATCCAGCCACGGTGCGCAAGGTCATTGCGCAGTTTGCCGAAGTCTATTCGGTAAACATCACGAGAGACGACGTCGACGCGTTGATCGCCGCGACGCGCATCGAAGCGGAAGCGAAAAAACTCGGCGGGGCAGAAAAATTCTTTACCCGGCAATTTCTAACCAAAGCTATCGGCCAGAGCCGTTGAAGGGAGCCGTTATGGCACAAGATTTAGAACTCAGTCTCCTGCTCGCCGACTATCACCGCACGCGGCCCATATTGAACGGCGAGATCAAAGCATCGGGCATCGATTTTACGCTGCACCGCGCCGAAACCGGCGTCGCCTGCATGCGGCCGGTCTACGAAGAGTACGACATCGCCGAAATGTCGTTGTCATGGTACGTCATGGCGCGCAGCCGCAACGAGCCGGTGATCGCCCTGCCGATTTTTCCGCTGCGCATGCAAATCCATCCGTATATTTTCTGTTCACCGGGTGCTGACATCGACAGTCCGGAAGATTTGAAGGGCAAAAAGATCGGCATGGACCAATACCGCTTGACCGTCGGTCTATGGGCGCGCGGCATCCTGCAAGAGCACTACGGCGTGCGGCCGGAAGACTGCCGTTGGTTCACCAGCGAACCGGAAACCGAGGATGCCGGTTTTCAGCTGCCATCCGATATCAAAGTCACTTGCGCCAATGAGTCCACCGAAGCGATGCTTTTGCGCGGCGACATTGACGCCTTGATCCCGCCCAACATCGTGCCGTCGTTTCGCAACAAGGACCCGCGCATCCGCCGTGTCTTCAAAGACATTCGCGTAACGGTCAATGATTATTTTCGTCAGACGCGAATCTTCCCGATCACTCATACGCTAGTAGTGCGCCAGGAGCTGTTCGATAAACAGCCGTGGCTGGTGGCGAGCTTGCTCGACGCCTTCAATCAAGCCGAAGCGCTTTGCCGCAAGTCCTATGAATACGCCAAACGCTCGGCATTTCCCTCGGCGGTGCTAATCCTGGAAGAAGAGGAAGAAGTTTTCGGCACGAATCCCTGGGGTCACGGCCTCACCGCGGAGAACCAAGTCGTGTTGGAGAAGTTCGTCCAATACGCCAATGAGCAGGGCTACATTCCGAACCGCCCGGCGCTAGGCGAGCTATTCGCGCCGGTGGGAAGCTAGAGTCGAAGAAAACCCCAGCACCCGGGGTGCAGGCGATACGCCCTCCCTCGGATTTTTCTGCGCTCTACAGTGCCGGCCGCCACTAGCAGCAAGCCGGATACCAACGTGGCATTGGAGATTTGAATCTTGCGCTGGTCCTGAGGGCTAGCGGCGTTGGTCTCATCCCTATCGTTTGACCATTCCCAGCTTCGCCATGGCGTCGTGAATCAGTTTTACTTCTCCCTCGGGCACCGGCACCTGCGGCGCGCGCACGATGAAGTTGTCCATCAATCCGGCGAAGTAAGCGGCCACTTTGTAACGGCTGTGCTTGTAAACATTGGGCGCCTTATAGACGGCCGCTTCGAGCGCCCAATTGATCTCGTGCAAACGGCGCGCCTCGTCGAGCTTGCCGTCGCTGACCGCTTTGAAAAGGTCGCAACAGAAGTCCGGCGCGAAGTTGGCAAAGCCAGTCAATGCGCCATCGCCGCCAGTGACGAAATGCTGGAACAGCGACGAGGTCGCCAGCACGGAGACATGGCGCGGCAGGGCGCGCATGCCGCGCAGCACCTGCTCGTAGCGCCGGATGTTGGCGCCGCTGGCGACTTTGACTGCTATGACGTTATCGACCTCACGGGCGATGCGCACCGCTGTATCGGGTGTGTAGCCCGAAGTCACTGCCGCCGGATAGTGGAAAATTGTGATTGGGATATCCACCGCCTTGGCGATATCGTGGAAATACTGCACGGCGAATTCCGGATTGGTCCGTGAGTCCCAATCGTACACATGCGGCGGCGTGAGCATGATCGCTGCCGCACCGGCCGACTTGGCCTCCTGTGTTTGCTGAATCGCCTCGCGCGTCGACAACGCTTCGACGCCCGCCACCACATGCTGCTCGGGTCGTATCTCCTCGCGGATGATCTCAATACAGCGCACCCGTTCCTCGCGCGTCAGTGTCGCACCTTCGCCGGCACCGGCGTTGCACACGATGGCGTTGATCCCCGCGGGCTTGGCTTGGTAACGGACAAGCTTACGCAGCCCGCCTTCGTCAAGATCGTAGTTATCTTTGAACGGTGTAACATTGGCGGAAAGAATGCCGGTTAGTTTTAGAGTCATGGCAGCCTCTTTCTTTAAGTTCGTTAGGGTATCTGACCCATCGCCGGCGGAAAAAGATTTAACCGCGAGAGGCACGAAAAACACGAAGGTGTAAACCTATATTTATCGATTGTCGTGAGTTTCGTGTTTTTCGTGGTTAAAAATTCTTTCTTCCCCGCCGTGCTCGGCCTATTCTGCCGACTACTTCGCCGGATACAAGGCGTTGAAGAAACCGCTCTGCTCCAGGCCTCGGATAATCGAACCGTCGATCTGATCGTCCACGGACAATGGCCGCAACTGCGGCTCACTCTTTTCCAGGAAGGTTTTGATAAGCGCAATGCCGGCGCGGGTCGGATACGGCACCCGCGGAACGTAGTTGAGAT
>DASSGE010000441.1:0-3029 GCA_035693605.1 Binatia bacterium | reverse complement strand
CACTGAAGATAGCCGATGATAAACGTCATGACGCCTATAACAACAAACAACGTAATGACGACGAGCCGACCCTGCTAGTTTCACGAAACTGTTGGAATAGCCTATGAAAAATTAACTTAAAAGTTTTCATGTTCCAGAAGTGCGTGAGTCGTAAACCGTGAGAGCTAACCGGAGAATACTCGGTCTAATCCAAGTTTTTGAGGAGCCATATGATTCGCATTGTCGTCTTTGCAGTAGCAGTATTTGTAGCCCCAGCCTGGTTGCAGGCGCAAACCGCCAAACCGGCGACCATTGCCGATCTCGCGATCTACACCGGCCCAGACCGCGAGCAGATGCTTGCTGCCGGCGCCAAAAAGGAAGGCAAGATCGTTTGGTACACCGCGTTAGCCGGGAACTCCTATCGTGAGTTGGCCAAGGCTTTCGAGACAAAGTACGGCGTGCAAGTGGAGTCCTACCGCGGCACCAGCAAGGATCTAATTTCAAAATTTCTCGCCGAAGCGCAGGCGAAAAAATATTTGATGGACGTGGCGGAAAGTTCGCTGCCGCTGCTGATGTTGATGCAGGCGCTCAAGCTTATTCAACCCTTTACCAGCCCGCATATCGGCAGGCTCATCCCCGATGCCAAGGAAGACGCGGGCAAAGGGCTGATCTACTGGGGCACGGTGCGAGAATCTTACATGGGCTTCGCCTATAACAAGAACAAGTTGCCGGCCAACGCGGTGCCGAAAAATTACGACGATCTTTTGAAACCTGCGCTCAAGGGCCGCATGGCGTTTGTCACCACCGACACCGGCTCGCGCACCGTCGGCGGCATGCTGCGTACCAAGGGTGAAGAGTATCTGCGTCGATTGCGCGGCCAAGATATTGCCATGCACTCGGTATCCGGCCAAGCGATGAACGACTTTATCATCACCGGCGAAGTCGAGGCGTCTCCGACGATCTTTCGCAATCACGCTTTGGTGGCGGCGCAGAAGAAAGCGCCGGTGGTGTGGGTGCCGATGGATATCGTGCCGGCGAGCGCCGGCAGTGCTTCCCTATCGTCGCAAGCTCCCCATCCCCATGCGGCCGTGTTGTTTGTCGATTTCCTCTTTAGCCCGGACGGCCAGAAAATACTCGAAGCCTATGACTACGGCAGCCCGGCTAAGGAGTACGGCTTTAAGCGCTGGTATGCGGAAAAGGGTTTGACGATCCAACAACTGGAAAAAGAGCTAGATAAGTGGGAGCGCGGATTGAGGGATCTCGGGCGAAGGCAAAGTTAGACTGAAAACCACTGATCCCTGCGCAGCGTATTTCGTATCTTATTGTGGAATTCTTCGAATCAGTTGATACCAGTCGAGATGTATTTGACAACGAATCGCGAGAGCATAATGACGCATCCGATTAAGATAGTTGTGTACAAGAAAATAACCCCACGTTTAGACTTTCTACGCATAATCTCATCATCGTCATCCGTGTAGCCCCAGGCCTTTCGTTGTTCAATCAGGTGCCGCGCTTCGGATTCAGCCGTTAAAAGTTTGTATGGAAACGCAAATCAATAACAAGCATATAAGAACGAATCCGAGGATGAGTTCATTTTGTCACTGGTCTAACATTGGACTACGTCGATAATCTGTTTGTGTAATAGAGCGATACAATTATCTGTGAGGACTTGGAGCATCATTCTCCCAACAATTTCTTTAACCTCGCGACAATGTCCGCTGGCTGGTTGACCACTTCCTTTGCCAGGGCTTCGGTTTCTTCACCGGTGATCAATTCTACGTCTATGGTTTTCTTTTTCGCTTCGGCGAGGAGGTCGGGGTCGTTAACGGCTTTGGTGAAGGCAGCGCGCAGCGTTTTCACATGTTCCGCCGGTGTGTTGGGTGAAGCCATCATCGGCCAGGCGCCGAACTCCGCTGTGCCGGCGACGACGTTGGCCAAGCGGCGCGCCGGAGCCGGAGTTTGGTATTGATCCATCAGTTCGTTCAACGTCGACACCTCGGCAATCCGCGCATCGCGCTTCTTGCCCATTTGAAACAGCACGCGGGCGAAACCGGTTTTGCGCCAGGTGTGATAGGGCTCGCGGCCGAAAAAGACCGGGATGCTGATGGCGCGGCATTGGATTTCGCCGCGCTCGGCGGCAAGATCGACGTCGGCGCCGCCTTGATAACCGGAGACGATTTGAAATTTGGCGCCGATGGTTTCTTCGAGCAGCTTGGGAATGTAATAACCGCTATTGCCGGTGCCGGTACTGCCGCACTTTGGCGGCGTCGCCGCGGTGCGTACATCGTTCATGGACGCGTAGGGACTTTTGGCGACCATATACATCAGCGTATGCGAGCGCGTCGAGCTGCCGATCCAGGCGAACTTCGACCAGTCGTATTGCACTTCTTTACGACCGAGGAGCTGATCGAAATAGAGGCCAGCGTTGGTGACGACGGTGCTCAAGCCGTCCGGCTTGGCGACCGCGTAAACGTAATTCGCCGCCACCGCCGAGCCTGCGCCGGGCATGTCCTGGACAATGATGTTGGGGCTGCCAGGAATGTATTTGGTCATGTACGGCGCGACCAAACGCGCCCAGAGGTCGTGGGTGCTGCCGGCTGGATAGCCGACAATGAAGCGAATGGTCTTGCCTTGATAGTACGGCGTCTGGGCATGCAGGTTTGGCGGTAAACCTAAAAACAACAAAAGGAGTATTATGAAGTTTCGCATGGACTTACCGTTAGCCCAGTTACGCTAAGCGTGTCAAATTAATGGTTGGCAAGTTGGTAGGCGCTGGCCGGGGTGCTCAGATCAAGACCGCGTTGGAGATGATGGTCGAACGATTTCTAAGCGGCCAACGTCGACCCTCAGGAGTTGTCGACTCGTCATTTGAAAAGCAAGTGGAAAGTAGTGCCCCGACAAAATAGGTTGACCGATGACGGCGAGCTGAATTACTTCCAGCTCGGCAGCAAATCACGCACAAGGTCGAGATGAGCGATCAGGTAAAGCAGCACGGACGCCGCGCAGAGCAGCAGGTAAGCGATTTGAATCCATTCCGATTTGCCCAGGGT
>DASSGE010000440.1:0-5893 GCA_035693605.1 Binatia bacterium | reverse complement strand
GTCGCGCACGGAAGGATAGTAACCGACAAAGCCGCGCACGCTCGGTGTTGCCGCAACGAAATGGATGCCGATGCGCCCGCCCATGCAGTAGCCGACCACGGCACAGCGCTTGGCGTCGACCTCCGGTCTGCTGGTGAGATAATTCCACGCGCGTGTGAGAATCTCGACGAACTGACCGTCGGTGGTTTTTTTCTGCGCTTCATGGACGCCGTCGGCGATGCCAAGCATTTTATACATGTCGGGAACGATTGTCGTGTAGCCGAGCTTGGCATAGTCGCAGACTTTGACTTTCATGTTGCCCGTGCAACCGTAGTGGTGATGCACGATCATGATACCGGGGCCAGGCTCTTTACGGTCGGGATGGGCGAGGTAGCCCGGCACGCCGTCTTCCTCCGCCGATAGGTCTCGATTGATCATTTTCATGGGAACTGTCCTCCCTCCATGCTAGTCGGCTTTTGTTATTACGAGCGAGATCAAAACTCAACCGCAAAATTGCCAGCGTACGGCGAGCGAGTCAGGGCTCAAGGCGTTTGCCGTCGAGAAAAAGATGCAGGCTCGCACCGTCGACGTTGAGTCCGATCCGTTCACCCGATCGAACATCTGTGTTTCGCCCAGCCCGGGCGACCAGATCGACACCGCCGCATTTGACATGAAGAAACCGGTCCGAACCCAAATCATCGATGAATTCGACGATGCCGTTGATCGGTGCTTGGTCGACACTCGTCACGCGAAGATCCTCGGGACGAACGCCAAGCGCTAAAGTTTGTCCCGCCAGCCGAGCGAGATTTTCTCTTAGCAGGCCCGCAAGATCCAGCCGTGCATCTTTGCTTCGAAATATTGTGCCGTTGTCTTCCACAGTGCCGTCGATGAAATTCATCTGCGGTGTGCCGACGAAGCGCGCCACCATGGTGTTCGCAGGGCGCTGATAAATCTTTGCCGCGGGGTCAATTTGTTGGATGGTTCCGCGATCGAGCACGATGATCTTCTCGCCGAGCGTTAGCGCCTCCGCCTGGTCATGGGTGACGTAAACGATCGTCGCTTTGAGCCGCCGGTGCAGCCGCGCCAGCTCGACGCGCATGGTGGCGCGGAGCGACGCATCCAAGTTCGACAACGGCTCGTCAAAGAGAAAAATCTTCGGCTGGCGCACGATCGCCCGGCCCAAGGCGACGCGCTGGCGCTGGCCGCCGCTGAGCGCGCCGGGCCGGCGCTGCAGAAGCTCGCCGATCTCCAACAGATGGGCCGCCTCGCTCACTGTCAGGTCAATTTCGTTTGCGGTCCGACCGCGCAGGCGCAACGAAAAAGCCAGATTGTCGAAAACGGTCATGTGCGGATAGAGCGCGTAGTTTTGAAACACGAAGGCGATGTCGCGCTCGCGCGGCGGCAGGGTATCGATCCGCCGGCCGTCAATGGCGATTTCCCCCATGCTCGGCTGTTCCAGCCCCGCGATAAGCCGCAGGATCGTCGACTTGCCGCAGCCCGAGGGGCCGAGCAGGATGCAGAATTCGCCTTCGGCGACTTCGAACGTAATGTCCGTTAGGACTTGGTTGGCACCGAACCGCTTGGATAATTTCTTGACGGAGAGGGCAGTGATAATTCCTCCGTTTCGATTCAACCTTTCACCGCGCCCGCCGACAAGCCGCGCACGATGCCGCGTTGAAAGATCAACGTGAGCAAGATCAGCGGTACGGTGGCGATCGTCGACGCCGCGGCGATCTCGCCCCAGGGCATCGTATATTCACCGGGGAAAAGCGCGATACCAATGGGCAGGGTTTGAACGTTGGGATCGGTCATGATGATCAAGGCGAAAAAGAACTCATTCCAGGCGTAAATGAAAACCAGCAGGGCGGCGGTGAGGATTCCGGGCGCCGCCAGCGGCAGCACGACTTTGTAGAGTGCCTGCAGCCGGCTGCAGCCGTCGATCAGCGCAGCCTCTTCGACCTCGACGGGGACGTCGCGGAAAAACGTCGCGAGAATCCATGTCGCCAGCGGCAAGCACAAGGCGACGTAGGCTGCCACCAAGCCATGGTAAGTGTTCAGCCACCGCAAGCGGTCTAGGATCGTCCAGACCGGACCGGCGATGGCGATCTGTGGAAACATGGAAATCGCGAGCAGCAGGAGCAGGTAGAAATGCGTCCACTTCATCTGAAAGCGTGCGATGGCATAAGCAGCCAGCGACCCCACCGTGACGGTGACCAGCGTCGCCGAGCCGGCGACGATGACGCTGTTGACGAAGTAGTGGAGCAAGCCGTAGTTGGCCAATGCCGAGCGATAGAAACTCAAATGAAATGACGGCAGTAAGATCGGCGGGATAGCGGTCAATTCCGTGCCACTCTTGAGAGAAGTAAGCACAAACCAGACAAACGGCACCAGACAATAGAGCGCAATGCCGCCGGAAAAAAGCGCCAATGCAACAGGACGTTTCACGGCCGGGCCTCTTTCCAACGGCTGGTTCTGAACATGTGCAGATAGACGAGCGCGAGAGTTAGCGAAAGTAGAAACACCGTCACCGCGATAGCCGAGCCGTAGCCGATCATGCCTTCAGCGAAGGTTTTCTTATATCCGTAAAACTGCAGCACGTTGGTGGCGTCGGCCGGACCGCCTTGGGTCATGACATAGACGAGATCGAACACGCGCAGAGAATCGACAGTGCGAAATAATAACGCCAAAAGCAACGCTGGCTTGAGCAATGGCAACGTGACATGGCGAAATTCCTGCCAGGGCGTGGCGCCGTCGACGCTCGCCGCCTCATAGAGCTCGTCGGGAATACTCTGCAGTCCGGCCAACAGGATCAGCGCGGCAAAGGGCGTGGTCTTCCAAATCTCCGCGATCATGATCGCGCCCAAAGCAAGGTAGGGATCGGCGAGCGGCGCCAGGTAGCTCGACGTATCGGCACCGAACAGGACGAAATTCGCCAAGCCGTAGCGGTCGTTGAAAATGAAGCGCCACATCTGCGATGCCACCACTGTCGGGATCGCCCAGGGGATGAGCACCACGGCACGCAAGAGACCCCGGCCGCAAAAGGCTTCGTTGAGCACCAGTGCGATGCCCAGACCGAGGAGCAATTCCAGCGGGATGGTGACGCCAATGAAAAGTAACGTGGTCACGAGAGCGTCGCGCGCGACGGGATCAGTGGCGAGGTCGGCGTAGTTTTCCCAGCCGACCATGCGCTGGCCGAGCCATGGCAGAGTTAAAATCATGCGATAGAAACTCAAGCGCAGCGATTCGACAATGGGGAAAAGCGAAAACAGCGCGACCAAGCAAAAGCTCGGCAGCAAAAACCACAGCGCGGCGCGTTGAGAGCTTTTCACGGTGCCTGCCTGTCGCGCAACAAATCGAGCACGCGGTTCATATCGCGCGCGACGAAGGCAGCGCGCGCGTCGATATTCGTATTCGGCAGCGCCAAGACCGAGCTGAAGTAACGCTGCATGATGTTCGACAGCGGCACGTAAACCGGTGTGGTCGGACGCGGCACCGCCTGCTTAAAGGTTGCAAGGAGCGATTGAAGCTGGGGAATTTTAATTTTGAGCTCGGGGTCGTCGTAAAGCGCCAGCCGTGTCGGCGCGCGCCCGGTGGCAAGCGCGATGCGCTTTTGCATTGCCGCGCCGGTCATAAACGCCGCGAAGCGCCAAGCCAGGTCCGGCTTCGTCGAATAACGGCTGATACCCAATTGCCAGCCGCCGAGCGCGGCGGCGCCGTTGTCCGGCGCAAATCCCGGCAGGGGCATCATGCCGAGCTTGCCGGCGATCTTCGACCTTTCTGGGTCGTGGGCAACGGTCCAGGCATACGGCCAATTGCGATGAAAGATTGCCTGGCCCTGCGTGAAGAGCGCAAGCGACTCGGGTTCCTCGTATGAGAGCACGCCCCGATGGGATATTTCTCCGATGATACGGTCGCGCACGAAGCGCACGGCGGCGCGAGTTGCCGGCCGCTCGAGGGCGCTGGTCATGGTGGATTCATCCCATAGGCCACCGCCATTGCCGAGAATATACTCCAACATGTTGCAGACCAGGCCTTCGTACTGTTTGAACTGGCCGGAGTAACCGACCAACTGCGGGTTATTTTCACCGGCGAGAATCGTCTTGGCTGCAGCCACGAGGTCTCCCCAAGTGCGCGGCGGCGCCAGGCGATATTTATCCAAGAGATCTCTTCGGTAATAGAGTAAACCGGCATCGATGAACAGCGGCACGCCGAAAATTCGGCGGTGGTAGCGACTCGCCGCGATCGGAGCATTGAGAAACTTCTCCTGTTCGCCGGTCGTGAAGTAGCGATCCAGCGGCAGAGCCCAGCCGGCGGAAGCGAATTCGGCGGGCCAGATGACATCCATGACGAAGACGTCCAGACGGGTGTCGCGATTTTTTAGTTTCTGCGCGAGCAGATCATGGAGCTGCGTCGAAGACTGAGGGCCGATCTCGGGCACCACCTTGACGCCCGGATTCTGCCGTTCGAAATCGGCGATACCGTGGTTCCAAACTTCGGGCGCTTCCGAACGCCAAGTAACAAAGCGCAGTTCCGTCGTCTGGGCATAGACGACGTCGATGTAGACGCCAAGCACCAATGCAAGCATGACGAGAATCGCTCGCGCGATAAACATGAGGTCGAATATTCTACAGTGGGACTACGATGGCTAACACCAATTCTATGAGAATCTATTGTTTAAGTGAGTTGGGAAGAAAACTTTGCGCCAGTCGCTTACTTCGGCAACGGCCAATTTAACCACTGGGCGAGGCCGCGACCCATCACCCACTCCAGCTCGGAGCTTGACTGCCATTTCATTTCTTCAGTGAAAAGCGTCACCACTTGTTTGTAGGGGCAGGGGAGATGGGAAAGGTCGGTGCCCCAAAAGCAACGTTGCGGTCCGAAGGCGTCGACGACGCGGCGCACCAACGGGTGCAGCGTCGGAAAGGGGTAGGGCTCGTCGACGTAACAGGGCAGCGCGGAAACTTTGACCGCGAGGTTTTTGTGGCGCGCGAGTTTGATCACGGCGTCCACCGAAGGGGTTAGATCCTTGCCGCGCAATACTGAATTCAGCCCCATGTGATCGACGATCAAGCGCAAGCCCGGGTGGCGCTCGGCAATACCACCCAGCTTGGGCACATCGGCCGGCGCCAGCGTCATTACCGGGATGTCGTATTTTTCAGCGGCGTCCCAGAACCAGTCGGCGGTGCCATCGTTCAACCACTGCGCCGACTGGCCGCGATTGAAGACCATGCGGATGCCGAGCATGTACGGCTGCTCTTTCCAGGTCGCCATCAATGCCGGACCATCGGGATTGGTCAGCGCCAGTTTGCCCATGACACGGAAGCGATCGGGGTGGAGCCGCGCCGCTTCGAGCGAAGTATCGTTGCGGTCGGCTTCCCAGGTCGGCGGCACGAGAATGCAACGCGACACTGCGGCGCCGTCCATTTCGCGCAAAAGTTCGTCGTGGCCTAGCGGCACAGCTCGGTGCGGCTTTGAGGCGTTTTCTTTGGCGAAGGGCTTTGCCGCTGTTTCGGCGGCCCAGATATGCACTTGTGAGTCGATGATGAACATAAAGTCGGCCGGCCTGCTTCGATTCAAATTAAACGTTCTTTCGAATAGCCGATTCATAGTCCGGCTTTCGGGCGGGCGTCAAGCAGAGTCAGGAAGAAAGATTTCTCCCTGCGGCAGACTGTGTGAAAACTCAGCGTCTCTCTGATCTGTCATCTCGAACGGCGTGAGAGATCTTGCATTTTGAGTACATCGAAAGACAAGATTTCTCTGCTTCGCGTCGAAATGACAATTACTACACAGTCTGTCGTTCGAGATGACAATTTGCGATCTCGTTGCGACTGTCATCTCGACTGCAAGGAGAAATCTCTCCGGCGCTTCGCTTGAAGACGCTAAACTTTTAGAGAATAACTGGATGGTTATGAAA
>DASSGE010000439.1:0-5210 GCA_035693605.1 Binatia bacterium | reverse complement strand
AAACCGACGAGCAGTTGAGAGAGTTCGTGCGCGACAACGCTTGGGGACACCATGCTTCGTGCAGCTGTGCTATCGGACCGCGAGACAAGGGCGGCGTTCTGACCAGCGATTTCCGCGTCCACGGCACGCATGGACTGCGCGTGGTCGACGCTTCGGTGTTTCCACGCATTCCCGGGTTTTTTATTGCCAGTGCGATTTACATGATCGGCGAAAAGGCGGCTGAAGTGATTCTCACCGGTGAGAGGAACGAATAGTTTCCCCTTGCACGCCTGGATTTCGCCCGCCAGTCGAAGAGATTTCTCGCTTCGCTCGAAACGACACGACATAGCCGGCGCAGCCGTCAAGCCTAACCCTGCTCCAGCGCTCGGGATCGACTTGGTAAGAGTTTTACCAAGGGGCGGCACCCAAACGGGGCGTTGTGATTTTTATCCCGAGCCGGTATAGCTCGATGCAATGTTTTTCCCGTCAACGATTTGATCCGTCATCGCTTTGTCTCCTATCATGACTTCCATCCCTGCTGAGTTTTACGCGCTGATTAATGCATTCCTGTTCGCGGTGCACAACATCTTCACGAAAAAGGCGCTGCGCTACTCCAACCCGGCCACCGGCGTCATCAGCAGCTTGATCATCAACATCGTCTTTCTCTGGACGATGTCGTGCTTGTTCGTGCCGATGGCCAACGTGACTTTGGCTTCACTGCTGATTTTCGTCGGGGTCGGCCTTTTTCAGCCGGGGCTGACACGATTGCTGACGTACAAGGGTATCCATACCTTAGGCGTAGCGATTACCGATCCGATCCGCGCCAGCACGCCGCTGTTCAGCGCGGCGATGGCGATCATCTTTCTCGGTGAAGAAATCACTTTGCCGATTATCATCGCCACGTTCATGATCATCGCCGGCATTACGCTCCTGTCGTGGCGCCACGGCGCCATGAAGCTTAGCGGTTCGGCGGTTTTTCTCTGGTATCCCATCGCTGCCTCGGCACTGGCCGGCGCCTCCCAAGTTGTGCGTAAGTTCGGCATGGCCGCGGTGCCTCATCCGTTTCTCGCCGCCGCCGTGACCGCCAGCTCGTCGTTGCTCGTGTCGATACTGGTGATGTGGTACGTCGAGAGAACCGAAGAGACCTGGAAAATGAACCGCCAATGCTTTTGGTGGTTTCTTGCCGCAGGGATCACCGTCAGCTTCGGTATGACCTCGATCTATCATGCGTTGGATCTGGGCAAAGTCTCGGTTGTCATTCCCCTGAGCAGCACCGGTCCGTTGTTTTCGCTAATCCTCACCGGATTATTTTTGCGCGACGTCGAACGGGTGACGCTACGGATCATCATCAGCGCCTGCATGATCGTCAGCGGCGTGGTCTTGATCAGCTGGTGGAAGTAGGGAAGAAGGAAATTAACGACAAAAGGCACAAAACCGAGGAACCAAGCCTCCGAACCTCGTTTCCTTCATGCCTTCGTGGTGAAATGTTTTTCCACTCAGCTGAGCGGAACCGGTTTTATAACTTCGGATACATTTGGAGTCCTGGAAATCGGTCATCGTGTCGACTGCACAGGCGCCGGATATTTCGCTGTACGAAGTAATCCCGAGGGCGATTGGAGCGGCGACGCTGTTGTCGGACGGCGCGGGATCGTCATTGCCGCTACGGCAGCTTCGGCATGTTCTTCATCATGTCTTGGATATTGATGTTCGGCATTCCCGGAACCGAGATGTCTCCAGCTTTTTGTCCCGGCTTGCAAGCGCCCAACCATTTCCCTTCTATGGTTGTGGCGGATTCTTTCATGCCGTTTAGCGGCGGCTCGTAGGTGCTTTTAATCTCGGCTTTGTACGCCGAATCGAGTCGCCCGGTGAACACTGCGCGGCTCTTCACGGTGCTATTCATGATTTTGCAAACGGACTCACTAACGATTTTCTCGCCTTCCTTACGGGACTCGGTTTTGCTGCATGATTGATCTTTCCCAGCCATGTCGTTTTTCGTCAGGTCGTCGGTCTTCTCGTCGATGCACTGTTGCATGGTCTGTCCTCCTGGACCGCCGCTGTTTGCAGCTTTGATTTCCCAAAGTCCGGACTTTCGTTTCGGCGCATCGAAAGAGGCCGCGGCTGCGGCAGCGTTGGCTGATACTACGATCGCGAATACAGCGAGATAATTGCGCATGGGTTTCCCCTTTTAACTAGCTGCGAAGAAAATTTTCCGGTGCGGAGATCCAACTCAGATCGCCGCCGGCTGGTCCAGCTCGAAACCGAGATCGCGGATCATCTGATGCGCGTCGGTGGCGTCTTGGCCAGGGGTGGTGAGATAGCCGTTGACGAAAAGCGAGTTGGCCGGATAGAGGCTCAGCGGTTGCAGCGAGCGCAAGTTCACTTCACGGCCGCCGGCGACGCGCAGTTCCTTGGCTGGATTGACGAAGCGAAACAGGCAGAGCGTCTTTAAGCAGCGTTGCGGCGTTAGTTCGCGCTTTTGCTCGAAGGGCGTCTTGGGGATCGAATTCAAAAAATTCACCGGGATCGAATCGATGTCCATGGCGCGCAGGGTCATCGCCAGATTGATGATGTCGTCGTCGCTTTCACCCATG
Source organism: Binatia bacterium (assembly GCA_035693605.1). Lineage (GTDB taxonomy): Bacteria > Desulfobacterota > Binatia > UBA9968 > UBA9968 > DP-20. The sequence goes on along the minus strand of DASSGE010000439.1, from coordinate 2,640 downwards.
CCGATTATGCCGCCGGAGCAGGTGCCAATGCCGGCGCTCTTGACGCTCTCGATGGTGGCGACGCGGTCGTCGTAACTGTGGGTCGTGACGATCTCGGCGTGATGCTCGCGGCTGGTGTTCAAATTATGATTGACCCGGCCGACGCCGGCGGCGGCGAGCTTCTGGGTTTTGTCTTCGTTCATCAAGCCGAGCGAGCAACAGACATTCATGCCGGTCTGAGCGCGGATTTCGCGCACTGCCGCCGTGATGTCGTCAATTTCTTTGTTAGTCGGGCCGCGGCCGCTGTTGACGATGCAAAACCGCACGGCGCCGGCTTCTTTGGCCTTGCGCGCGCTTTCGATCAACTTGTCCTTGGACATAAAAGTGTACTTGTCGACAGGCGCTTCGGAGACCGACGATTGCGAGCAGTAATGGCAGTCTTCCGGGCACAGGCCGCTCTTGGCGTTCTGCAAGACATGGATCTGCACGCGTTTGCCATAATAATGGTGCCGCACTTTGAAGGCGGCGCTCAAGATCTCCGGTAATTGTTCGTCCGGTGCGTTCAATACCTCTCGCAGTTCCTCGCGCTCGGGAAGAATGCCTTGCAGTGCTTTGTCCGCCAAATGCTGAAAATCCATGCAACCTCCAAAACTAGCCAGTTTCTAGCATGCGAGTTGTGGCCATGCAATCAGACGATGGTTGGAAGCTGGCAATAACTTCTGAAGATTTAATGACTTAGTGCGATCGCCAGGGTGTGGTTAAATGCCGCGCAACTTTATCGCAGCCGGGTCATTTTAAGCGGTCGGCCATCGATCGGTGGCGGTTGGATGCACCAGCGCAAACCATGACCGCTCAGATACTTCACGGCTCGGTTGTCATTCGATGGTAGTCGCCGAGGATAAAAATGAAGCCGGCCAAAACCATGTGAAAAATAATCGGGATAATATCGCCGACCCAGCGCATCTCGGGATGGAGAATCATGGTCAGCGGGTAGCGAAACACCATGAGCCCGGCGTAAACGGCGCTAAATGTTTTTAGGCGATTGGACCAGTGCGGGCGCATGGTGGCGAATGTGCCTTTGCCGCGCCAGATCTCGCCGGTGATTTTTATCATGACTATGAGCATGAGCAATTGGATGATCAGTAGTGTCGGATAAGGAATCAATCCGGAAAACCATTGTTCCATTGCCGGCAGCCAAGTCATGCCGACAAAGGCGACCAGGGCTTGGCCGGCGACGCGGCAGGCGAAGAGAGAGGTGAGAAGGGCTAGCAGCGGTCCGTGTAGCGTGCGGTTCCTGCTGTTCGCGCCGATGGGCCGTCCTGTTAGAACTCGACTGTCACCCATGTTTCGTCTGCGTCTTCCGGTGTCGTGCTGAGCAGTTGTGCTTTGAACTGAATATCCCGGCTGCTGCGCTCGCTGGCGGCCTTGGCCTTGCGTTCGAACCAGCCGGATCGCATCACGTAGAGCACGGGTGGTTTGAGGCGAAGCGATTGGCGTTTTTGGGCATATTCAATATTGAGCGTGCTTAGGTTGGCGTCGATCGCCGCCAGCAGTTGTTTAAGCGCGTGCTCGTTTGGCGATGTGCCGTTGAACTCGATCATAAAGGCGTAGCGTGATTGCGCCACGTCTGCAAATGCGCGGTAGTGCCGCACTCCAATGCCGCCTAGGGTTTGCGCCTGCGTCATCGCGTGAATTAGCTGATTGACGTGGAGCTTTTCGCCCGTGATGTTGGTGACATCGCGTCCTTTCCGGACAAATTCAATCAGCGGTGTGCGATTGTAGAAGCCGGCCACGCGCACCACGTCGTTGATGTCATAGCGGTATAGGCCGGCGGATGTTGTGAGGATCAGGTAATAGTTTTCCCCTTCTTTGAGGTCGGCGCAGGTGAGGAGTACCGGTTGAGGTTTGTCGATTTCGCTTTCCGGAAGGAATTCATAAAAGTTGGCGCTTATGTCGAGGATGCCGGCAGAGCCTGAGTCGGAGATCGGCAAGGTCATTTGCGCTTCGCTGGCCATATATCCCAAGTCGCGTACGGCCACGCCATCGCCGAACCAGTGAGACAGTTCATTCAAGCGCACGCCGACGCTGCCGCCTTTCCAGCAGCCGATCAATTGCAGCTCCGGCCAATAGTCCTTGGGGCACAGCTCGCCGTAATGGTTCACCATGCGTTCCAGCTCGTCGGCACGCCGAGGATTCTTTTTCAATCGTGATTCCACGACCTGGCGAATCGAGGACGTCAGATTGCAGCCGTCGGCAATGGTGCCGTCGCGAATATCCTTAATGACTCCGGCTTTAGCGCGGTCGGCGCTGTCGACCAGCCGCAGAATCGTGCTTGGATTGGGCGTGCCGAGAAACGAAATGTGCTGCTCCAAGGCCAAACGCATGATGAGGTAATACTTGGCGGCGAAATCTTTGACTTCGGCAATCTCATAAGGCAGGGCGAAGGCGTTCTGGATCCAGCGCGGGCTGCTCTGGTAGACCAAGCCGGAAGCGGCACCGAAGGGGATGTTGCCGGCGGTTTTCCCTTCGATGGCTGGGCTGACGACACCGAGCATTTTACCGCTGAACAGGCCGGGATGATCGAGGTAGGCGTGGTAATACCACAGGCGAGTGAGCTGGCGATGATTGGCGCGGCTGGCTGCGGTCACCGGGATCAATTTC
>DASSGE010000438.1:0-4585 GCA_035693605.1 Binatia bacterium | reverse complement strand
GCACGGATGCGCTGCAGAGAAGCAAGTAAGCGAATTGAATCCATTCGGCTTTTGTGAGCGTGCGCGGTTGCAGCAAGCGCCGGTGGAGTTGCGGCGCTAGCGCGAGCGCTTGCTGGCGTAGGGTCGGCATGGCCAACAGATCGGCGACGATGTTGTAGCCGTCCAATTCAAGAAAATTAAATGGGTAGAGATTAATCAGCGCACCCTCCCAGAGCAGCACGCCAATCCCAAACAGCAACGCTTGGACGACGCCAAGATCCGCGTGATAGGCGGCGAGAAAAGCGACGCTGCCAAAAAATAATTCGACCAAGGGGCCGGCAAGATCGACGATTACGCGCGCCCGCCGCGTCGACATGAATATATCCGTGACATCGGCATAAAATGTCGGCAGGACTCCTTGCAATAAAAAAAATCCGACCTCGCGAACGCGCCGGTTGTAGGCTTTGCATGCCAGTGCGTGCACCGTTACGTGCATTATCGATACCAGCAGAAGTGACGCTAACATAATCCCCGTGCTGAGCCATGGCCTGGCGGAAAGCAGTTGCGTGAACTGCTTGGCGTGAAAACTCAAGTGTATTGCCGCGGTGCCCGCCAGCAACGCGAGTATTATGGTCAACCCGAGCGTAACCGGGTGAAACAAGAGAAAACCGCCGCAGCGATATAAAGTCGCGCAAATCCGGTCGGCGTTGGGCACGGTGAATGACAGCCGGCGCCAGCATTGGGTCACTTTTGCCAGGCCCATCGCCCAAAATTTGGCTTGGCTGCGGGCCAGGCTTTGTTGCAAGGCCAAGTTTTCCCGCTCGACGAGCAGGCCTGCCTGGTAGAGCTTGGCCAGGAGTCGACGGATGATCGCGAAGTCGAAAGCGCCGAATTGAAGATGAAATGACCGCGCGATCTCGTCGAGGGAATGGGTGCCGTCGAATAAATCCCAAAGAAACGATTCGTGGCTATCGAGTAATAAGTAGCGGTCGCGCTGAAGATTTTTCAAGATGACGTTACGCCTGCCGTCGGGACTTGGTGGCTGGGGAGTGATTTCCCAGATTTCTTTAGGCACCCGCCGCGGACGGTAGCTGAGATGAGCTTGGCTGCTCTCGATCTCGTGGAGTTGAAAGCTTGTTTCCCCCGGCTTGCGTGTGAGCAGTTGGATTTTCGCCGGCTCTGCCATGGGGTTCAGGTGGATCTGCGTCCGAATAGTGAATGGCTGCCCGAAGCGTAACCGGTGGCTTCTAAACCCCAGCGAATGGCGTCACGGGTTTGTTCGTTGGTGATGCGCAGTCGTTCGATAAAAATCGTCACCAGCCGGTAGCATATTTTCGCCGCCATTTCAGGATGATGCGAAAAAATATCATGAAATACGCTGCGCTCGAGTTGCCACAGCAGGGAGTCGGTTTCAACGTTGGCGGTGGCTGAGCGCGGCGCGTTATCGAAAAGACCCATCTCGCCAAAAAAATCGCCGGGGGTGAAGCGCGTCAGCACCATATCGACATCGCCGCTAACGTGTTTGCTGACCACAACCGAGCCTTGTTCGACGATATAGAGCGCATCCGAGTCGTCCAGCTCGTGAAAAATCACCGTGCCGGCAGAAAATTTTTTGGCAATCAGCAAGGGCGCCAGAGTCGCTAAGGAATCGTCTGGCAGATCCTGAAACAGAACTACTTTTTTCAAAATATCCGGTAGGGGTGGCATATAAGCACGAGCTGTTCCGAGAATGCTAGCGAGCCGAGCAATAAAGCGCAAGTAAACGGTTCAGCATCCAACGATTGCTGCCGTAGCGACTTGGCCTCCTAGGAGAGAGATTCGAGGAGGTCGGCTATCTAAGTTTAATTGAGCGGTTAGGCCGCCGATTTCATTTTCTTGAACGGCAGCTGCTCGTTGCGGTCGTAGGCTTTGACCGGCACGGGTTTAAGATCCCAGATGATGCCGAACAAAGATAACGTCTTGAGAATATAGTAGGTGATATCGATTTCCCACCAATAAAAGCCTTGGCGGACGCAGCCCATGTGTTGATGGTGGTTGTTGTGCCAGCCTTCGCCGAGGGTGATAAGCGCCAGCCAGAAATTGTTTCTGCTTTCATCGCCGGTGTCGTAGCGTTTATTGCCGAAAATATGAGCCAGAGAATTAATCGTCGCCGTGGCATGGAATAGCACCGTGGTGCTGACGACGAACCCCCAAACGAATAACTGCAGGCCGGTAACGCCGAGGGATGGCGCCGCTTTGTGCAAGCCGAAACCGATTAAGTAAAGCAAAACTCCCAACGATAGCGGTACGGCCTTGTCGAAGCGATTAAGCCAGACAAGCTCAGGGAAGCGGGCGAAATCCTGGATGCGAGCGTACTGGGTGGCATAGTAACGACGGCACATGAACCAGCCGGCATGGGAACGAAAAAAACCGTATCGCACGGGCGAATGCGGATCGTCCGGCGTATCCGAGTTGCGATGATGTTCTCTATGATTGGCAGCCCACCAAAGCGGGCCGCGTTGGGTTGCCGAGGCGCCCAAGAGCGCGAAAATGAATTGTGCCGGGCGTGAAGTTTTGTAAGTACGATGCGAAAAATAACGATGATAGACGCCGGTAATTGCGAACATGCGCACGAAATAAAGAGCGCATGCGGTCGCTACAGCGGTCCAGCTCCAGCCAACCAAAAAGACGCCGAGACAACCCAAATGCATGATAAGAAAGGGTGTGCAGCGTACCCAATCGACGCGGTCAATGTTCCTGACCTTCACTTCGCCGTGGGCATGAAAGTCGGCATTAAACCATTGGATCATCGAGGCGGTGGCAACTTGAACGAATGAGCGCTTCATTAACCGGAAAACATACCATGCGGGAGGAAAAGTTTCAATAAATTCGGCTATTTTTTCCTTCAAAAGCCGGGATTCTGGCTGCGCCGTGCCCTGCCCGGGAATAGAACGACAATGTCGTTTGCTTGCGGAGACTTACAAGTGGTAAAGCCTCGCGGGGTTTTTGTCGAGGATTTTTTCGATGATTGCGCTATTCAGATCACCGCGCTTGAAAAGTCCCTGCGCCAATTGGTCTTGACGAAATGCATCGCCGTGGGGAAAGTCGGTGGCGGTGACAATGAAGTCATCGCCAAGTTTGCTCGCGACATAGGGCAGATCGTCATCAATGGCGCAGGAAACAAAGACCTGTTCAGCTAGCCAGTGATCGATCTTGGCGCGCTTATTCCCGCCGAGCCCTTTGACTAAACGGGTGGTCCACTCAATACCGGCTTCGAGAAAGCCCACGCGCAGTTTGGGGAAGTCGTCGAGCAGCGTCGAACTCAAGATCTGGGTGAACCCGTAGAGCACATAGGGATTGCTGACGATGCCGCGGCCGAGCGGATGGATTTGTGGAAACTCGTCGAAGTAGGGGCGTGGCACGCCTTCGAGCATGCGGCTGATTGTCGGGCTCGAACCGTTGCCAGTATGGACCGTGATTGCGAGATCCTGACGCTCAGCCTCCTCATAAATCGGCCAATGGTCCGGATGAGACAGCGGCCGGTCCCATTCCAGGCCGCGGGCAAAAATGCCGGCGACAGAGCCTAAAGCTTTGACTCGTCGCATTTCCTGAACGGCAAGATCGGGGCGGCGCCACGGCAGGATAGCGACGTACCAGATACGTCCACCCGACTGCGCGCATTGGGTCGCCATGAATTGATTGTAACTACGCGCCAGGGCGGCTTCGAGCTCGACGTTCTCGGCGAGACAGCCGAGCCACAAGGATGGGAACACAACCTGGGTATCGAGACCCATTTCGTCCATGCAGGCGATGCGCTGTTTGACATCGCGCATCTCTTGCACTGGAATCGACGCGTCCTTGCCCTGAGCCCGTTTCATCAAGGTCGGATTGGAGGCGAAAAAGCGCAGCTTATAGTCGATCACCCAGGCGGCGTTGTGAGTGCCGAAGCACGTGTCCTCGGGAAAGACCACCGGAATCGGCCGCAGTAGATAAAATTCCGGATCGAGATATTGCCATGTCTCTACGCTTTCCTCGACATGGGCATCACAGTCAATCACACGCATGGAAACCTCCGAAATTAAATGCGCCATCGCGGCAAGCAATCGGCTGTCGGATGAGGCTGGGAGTAGGTTTCAGTTTTTATAGGACGATTTTGACCGGCGCAACAAGCACATCGGCGTGAGCGGGGACATTACGCGACGCTTGTCGGTTGTTGTCTGCAAAATGACGGAAAACCCTTGCGTGCCACTGTGCTCAGGATATGTTATGCGCGTAGATACTATCTCATTCGGAGGTCCCATGAGAACTCGGCAACTACTTATCGGATTGGCCCGAGGTTGCGCCTTCGCGGCCCTATTGCTTTCTGCTGCGCCAATCCCGATTGGCGCACAAACGGCCAAGGCGACGTTTGCCGGCGGTTGCTTCTGGTGCATGGAACCGCCGTTTGATGAACTCAACGGCGTGATCTCGACGACTTCCGGCTACATCGGCGGCAAAATCAAAAATCCGAACTACGAGCAAGTCAGCACCGGCACCACGGGTCACGCCGAAGCACTGCAAATCATCTACGATCCCAAAAAGATCAATTACGATAAATTATTAGAAGTTTTCTGGCGCAACATCGATC
>DASSGE010000437.1:0-5354 GCA_035693605.1 Binatia bacterium | reverse complement strand
CAAAGACATACCCGGCATCGAGGACCGCCTGAGAAATCGCTTCGAGTGGGGCTTGATCGCAGATATTCAGCCCCCCGATATGGAAACCAGAGTGGCGATTTTGCAAAAAAAGGCGGAATTTGAAGGCGTGCCATTGCCGGCAGATGTGGCGATCTTTCTCGCTTCCAACATCAACTCCAATGTACGTGAACTCGAAGGCTCGCTTACCCGGTTAGGGGCTTTTTCTTCGCTCACTAAGGCGGCTATTACTATCGATTTTGCCAAAGACGTTTTGCGCAATAACTTGAAAAGTTACGAGCGCGAAGTCACTGTCGAAGGGATCCAAAAGACGATTTGCGAACATTACAATCTCAAGATCGGCGACCTCAAAGCTAAAAGACGAACGCAAAATATTGCGTTTCCGCGCCAAGTCGCGATGTATTTGTGCAGAAAGCACACGCAAACTTCATTTCCCGGTATTGGCGATAAATTTGGTGGTCGCGATCATTCGACAGTGATTCACGCGTCTAAGACCATCGAACGGCGCATTAAAGAAGATCCCAATATGGAAGCGACGATCGCGACGATCGAGCGCAATTTAAATATCCACAAATAGCTGTGGACAGGTTGTTGCCAAGACCTGTGGAATTGTGGATGGCTGGGCGGGAATCGCTGTCGAGCAAAGCGCACGGTGATCAGCGGCATTATCGGCAAGAGTTAGCCACAAGCTATATATCTGAATTTTCTCTTCAAACGCGTTTACTCACATTTTCCACAGCCCCTACTATTACTTCTTAATTTTATATATATATAAAAGGATAGAAGTCACTGGGAGGAAGTATGGAAATTAAAGCCAAGCGGGGAGCCCTTCTCGCAACGCTTTATTGGACTCAAAGCATTGTCGAGCGACGCAACACCATGCCGATTCTCGCCAATGTGATGATTGAAGCGCAGAAGAGCGGTATACGCATTACCGCGACTGATCTGGAAGTCGGGGTACGCGGCAGCGTCGAAGGCGAGGTTGTTAGAGAAGGAACTGTCACGGTCAGTGCAAAAAAGCTCTACGAAATTGTCAGAGAAGTGCCGAACGATCAAGTCCAATTAAAACGCCTGGATAACGATTGGGTGGAGATTCGCAGCGGTAAATCGGTTTTTAAAATCTTTGGAATGGACGCCAAAGAGTTTCCCCAGTTTCCTCAATTCGATAGCAAAGGTTTGTCGACAACTCCGGCGTCAACCGTGCGCGAAATGATCGAGCGGACGATCTTTTCGGTTTCGACAGATGAAACCCGTTACAGCCTCAATGGTGTCTACATCGAGCAGAGCGAAGGCACCAACGTGCGCATGGTGGCCACCGATGGACATCGGCTGGCGTTCGAAGAGAAACAAGTCGGGTCGCTTGGCCTAAGCAAAGGAGTGATTCTTCCGAGAAAAGGATTGTCAGAGCTCAAAAAATTACTGGAAAGCGGCGAAGACGGCGCGGTATCGTTAGGCTTTAAGGAGAACATGGGGCTCGTCAGTAAAGATAACGTCGAGCTTTTTATGCGTTTGATTGACGGGGATTTTCCCGACTATACGAAGGTTATTCCGGTAGGCAATCCGAATGTCGCCAAACTTGACCATGAAGAGTTGCTACGCGCTTTGCGCCGAGTGTCGATTCTCTCCAGCGAGCGTTACAAAGGCATTAAGATGGAGTTCGCCAACGGAAAATTGTCGATTTCAGCTAATAACCCTGATCTTGGCGAAGCCATCGAGGAAGTCGACGCAGATTACAAGGGCAAGACTATCGCTATCGGTTTCAATGCGCGTTACTTATTGGATGTTTTAGCGGTTCTAGGCGGTGAGGGTGAGATTGAGTTTCAATTGAAGGACGAACTGAGCCCGAGCGTCATTCGCAAGACTGGAGTGGAAGGTTATCTTTACGTACTGATGCCGATGCGGCTGTAAAAAACTTTTGTACGGGTAATGAGCGGAATAGCGGGTGAAACTACGCCTTAAACTTCGCATCCAATAAGTACTTTTCATTCAAGCCTACGATCGCGTTAAATTCGTCGAAAGGCATCAAGCGGTCGAGAATCGAGATAGTCGATCCTTCCTTGCGCAGAGTCGTGTAAACCTCGGTCAGTGATTTTGCCACTGAATAGAGCGGTGCTAACGGCCAAACGATTAAATCAAAACCCAGATCCTTCAATTCCTCAGGCCCCATCAACGGGGTTACACCACGCTCCAACATATTTGCCACCAGGTGGCCTTTGACTTGTGAGGCAATCTCGCGCATCTCGTCTTTGGATTCCGGTGCTTCAATAAATACGGCGTCGGCGCCTGCGTTTTTGAAGGCAATGGCGCGCTTAATCGCTTCGTCAAGTCCGAGTGCCTGGCGGGCGTCGGTACGGGCAACGATGAAAAAATCATCTTGCCCTTTGGCCTCAACCGCGGCGCGTAGTTTATTTAGCTGTTCCTCTAAGGAAATCACTTGTTTGCCACGCATATGGCCACAGCGCTTGGGCCAAACCTGATCTTCTAGGAACATCCCGGCAGCGCCCGCGCGTATCAAGTCTTGTACCGTGCGGATAACGTTGATGGCATTGCCGTATCCGGTATCGGCATCAACGATAACCGGTGTATCGATCACCGAGCAAATCCGCTGGGCAGCGCTGACCACCTCAGTTTGGGTTAATAAGCCAAAGTCAGGTTCACCGAGCAACGTTGCCGATAAGCTGTACCCGGTTATAAAAGTCACTTCAAAACCGGCGCGGGCAGCAATTTTCGCGCTCAGAGCGTCATAAACCCCTGGCATGATCAATTGCCCGTGCTTGGCCAGAGCGTGGCGAATCATTTGGGCTTTTGACATTTGGGCCTCAACGTTTGCTATTACTCAGAGAACGAACGCAGTTGGCACAATTGCAACAGGTTAACGCCTTGGTCCACTACGGCTGAAACCGCCTCTTTGGGCCATCGGTTCGAGCTTGGGCGAGCTTTTCAATATTCTCGCCGATCTCAGGCCCAGAATATCAGCGCCGTAGCGGGATTGATCCAAGTGATCGCAGCGCGCCTTTATTTTCTGCCGGATTTGGTGCCGGCGTATCATATCCTGCTTGGCAGACTTGAGATCTTCGAGATCAAGCATGACATCGCCTTCATGGTTCTTGAGCTTCATGTGTACAGTGAACTTGGTTCCTTCGCCTTCGCGCGCAGAATAATCGATTTTCTTATCGACACTGCGGATGATCTCGCGCAGAAGATTCTCTTCCTCTTGAAATACGCCTTTGCCGAACATGTTCCCTCCTCAGCTGGAATCGTTATTGGACTAATTTTGGCGCAATCGTTAAGTGGGGTAAATTTACGTCAATAGAGGTGCAGGATCAATCGTACAAGGTACGGGACGAGAAACTCGCGCCATTCCGAAAGCGATTTGTGCCAAGGCAGGACCGCGCCGGGGGGCCAATCGCGGTTTCCATCACTAGGAATGGGCTTCCGTGCTAATAAACAATTCGTCCAGTCCCATTTTGCGGCCGATCAGACCCTGTTCCTGGGAATATTGCATCAAGGTTTCCAGCACCTTGCGATTGGCGTCACCCAAGCCATAAACCCAGGGATCGGAACCGAGCAATTTTTCCTGTTCTTCCAGGAAAGAGCGAAACCAGGCGAGCGGCACGATGCGTGGATTCTCCATGCGTTTGTAGGCAGCCCTTTTCGATGCTTCAAGTGCTTGGTACAAATTGATCGGTACCCAGGGATACTTATCGACGACCTCCTGCTTGATTGCGGTAGTATGCATGATCGGAAAAATCCCGGTGCGTTTGAAATAATCCATTTCCAACTCGCGATAGTTGGGAAACAAACGGGTAACACGCGGGTCTTTGTCGAGAATGGGTTGAATCAACTCAGGGTGAATCAAAGCATCGATCTCACCTTCAACCAGCATCTGGTCGATATTTTTGCCGGCCGAAATTCGCTGAATTTTTAAATCCGCCGGCGGCGTCCAGTCGACCTCTTCCTCGTCTTGCTTATACCAGCTTAAACTTCGATGGGGTACGCCGTGCTCATGCTCCAAAATCCCGCGAATCCAGAGGTTTGCGGTCGCTTGGAAATTACGCAGCCCGACTTTGCGGCCGATCAAATCGCTCGGTTTAGTGATACCTTTGTGGGCGTTCAAAAACACAAAACCATGGCGAAAACGGCGATGGAGAAATACTGGAATCGCAACGAATGGCAGGCCGGTGTATTTGGCCATCAGATAATTCGACATCGACAATTCAGCGCAGTCGAACTCGCGGTTGCGCAGCATCCGCCAATGGCGGATATCCGAAGTCATGTCCGTGATTACGGTTAACTCGATACCATCGGCTTTCACCGTGCCTTCTTTAAGTGCTCGGATACTTTCATAGTCGCCTACGGCCAAAGTGAGATGGACTTTTTTGCTCATGGGCGGTTTATCTAACACGCTTTAGCGAGCATGCCAAACGATTGAATTAACACCTCGAATTGTTACTTTATGGAGAGTTTCGAGGTCTTTTAACAGAGGGAGAGTTATGCAACGAGCGCTGATCAATTTTGCCGTGGTGATTGGGGCGTTAACGTTCTCGGTTACAGCTGGTGCGCAAATACCCGTGCGCATTAACTGGACTGCAGTCACCGGTGCACAAAGCGGCATGTTCATGGCACAGCAGGAAGGAATATTTAAAAAGAACGGCTTGGATGTCGAATTGCTCCATATCTCGTCGAGCTCGCGCGGAATTCAAGCGATCCTTGCCGGCGAAATCGCTTTCTCCTATATGGACGGTTCTAACCAAGTTCAGGCAAACCTGAAAGGCGCCAATATCGCCTTCGTCGCGGGCGCGACCAATCGCCAAGTGTTTTCCCTAATGGCCAAACCCGAGATTAAGCGGATCACCGATTTGCGCGGCAAAAAAATCGGCATTACGCGGATTGGTTCTTCGACACACACTTCCGCGTTATTCGCCCTGAATTCTGCTGGATTGAAACAGAACGACTATCAGATTTTGCCCCTAGTGGAAGTGCCAAATATCCTCACTGCTCTGATCGCCGGCCAGGTTGATGCGGGAGTAGTTTCGCCGCCAACCAACAGCCGCGCCCGCAAGGCCGGTTTGAATGAACTCATGAATCTAGCCAAAGACGGGCCGGAGTTTGTTTCGGTCGCTATTGGTACCAGCCGTAGCTATATAAAAGCCAACGAGGATACGGTGCGCAGGGTCGTTCGGTCCTATGCCGAAGGCGTGCAGTTATTTAAAGCCAACAAGTCCGCGGCACAACGAATGATGCAGAAGTACCTGCGGGTGAAAGAGCAAGACATTTTGGACGATGCCTACAACCAATTCCGCGAGTATTTGGAATACCCGCCCTATGTCACGCGG
>DASSGE010000436.1:0-10865 GCA_035693605.1 Binatia bacterium | reverse complement strand
CAGCTGTCAAGATCGCCAACTAAATGGCTGTCGAGATCGATTACTTTCATGCCGTCGATTGCCATAATGCCTCCTCATAGAACCTTACGTTGATTATTTGACTCCAGACTTAACGCCGAATTGCTGATCGAGGAAACCGCTTTTTTCGAATTCGCGCATAATACTCTCGTCGATCAATTTCTCGAGATTGAGCTCAGCGATTTTGGGATTGCGCAGCTTCATGAAACGTTGAATGTTTTTCAATCCGTCGAGGCCGACGAAAGGCTTGCGCACGACGCCGTTGACGTAATCTTCATAGCCGTCTGCGGCGGCGCTTTGATCTTTTATGCCGAGCCGTTTGGACAAAATCTCCATCGAGCTGCTCTTATTGGCGGGATTCAATACATAGGCGTGGCCTTCGACCAAACTGCGCAGGACATTGCGGGCGATGGGCCCATGATTTTGAAGATAGTCGGCCTTCACCACCAATCCTGTCCCTGTGAGGGGAATCTTGTCCGGCTCGCCGGGAATCCAGTAGCCTTTCCTGGCCAGTGCTTTGCTAAAAATACCCGCCAGCGCCGCCCCTTGGATCGTGCCGCTTTCGAGAGCGTTGCTGATAACGCGCTGGTCGCCGAAGGCGGTGAGTTGCATCTTATCGCGCTCGACATTGATGCCGATCTGTTCGAGGATCAAGAGCGCCGACATCCAGCCGGTGCCGCCGATGCTCGTGACCCCGATGCGCTTCCCCTTGAGATCGGCGGCGGTTTTGATCTCTGGCCGGGTCACCAGTTCACTCTGCACGCGGTCCGCGAACGCGGCGATTACTCTGACATCGAGTCCTGCCACCGCCGCCCCCAAGGTCGCCGTGCCTCCTGTGAACCCGAAATGAACGTCGCCGGTATTGAGCGAAGCGATCAGCGTCGGTGAGCCCGGAATGAACACCATCTGGGCGTCGATGCCGTTCTTGGCGAAGAAGCCTTTGTCCTGTGCTGCCCAGAGAGTCAGAACCACCGAACTCATGGAGGCGTGGCCGATGACGATTTTAGGGCGTGGCTGGGCCGGCAGGCCAACGGGGAAAACGGTCAATGAAACAAAAGCGACAACTGATACAAAACGTCTACTGGACATGTTAATGAACACTCCCACTTCACGGACGAAAATAAGGCTTTCCTCTCGGATAACAAAAGCGCTATTCGCCGTCAAACCTAAACACTCAATGGTCTTGCTCGATTTCGAGGCTTTGTGTTTTTTCGCCGGGCTCGAATGACGCAACCAAGCAACGGATGGTCTAGAGCGAATGCTGAAAGTCCCCGCTAAGCGAATGACTTTCGCTACAACCCCAACTCTTTCTGCGCCTGGCGCACATAACTATGGTCGGCGTATCGGTCCGGCGTCGGCAATGGCTCCTTGAGCACGCCGTCTTTGAATTGGATGTCGATGTTGGCTTTCAGTCCTTCAACGGTCACCGAGCCGTCGATGGGAAAGACTTTGTTCTTGGTAAAATATTCGACCCCGCGCCGGGCATAGGGCGGCTTGATGCCCATCTCGGCGGTGAATAGGTCAGCGGCTTGGTCCGGGTGCTCATGAATCCAACGCAGCGAGCGGATATGCGCTTTCAAGAAGCGCACCACGCCGGGGCGATTTTTCTCGGCCCACGCCGGATTCACGGTGACGCCGTTGAACTGGTACGTTGAAATCACCTCCATGGTGTCGCCCAGGCGCGTGAACCCCTGGTCGACGGCGATGTCCGAATAGGGAAATCCCAACACCGCCCCGGCAATTGAGCCGCTTTCCAACGCGGTCAGCCGGCTCACGGTACCGCCGGCGATCACCGTCAAGAAAAAATCACGCGGAAATAACAAGCCTTTGCTCTTGAGAAACTCGAGCAGGATCGACGTCGCGCCGCCGCGCAAGCTCGAAACCCCGAGCCGCGCGCCCTTCAGATCTTCGACCTTTTTGTAATTCTTGCCGCCGATAAGAAAATAGGGCGCGGCGTTGTCAACACCGGCGACGACCTTGAGTATGGCGCCTTTCTCGCCGACGGCGATGACGCTGTCGGCGTTGAGGGTGCCGAAGTTAATCTCGCCGCTAAGCAAGGCTTGCAACTGGACATCGGTGCGGCCGATCAGCACGAGTTCGACTTTGACATTTTCCTGGTTGTAGAAGCCGCGCTTTTGACCGACGTAGAACGGCAAGTAGAAAAGCGTCTTCGAGGTCATGCCAACTTTGAAGCTCTGGGCGTGGCAAGAAGCGTGGGCAAAGCCCACGGTGAAAGACAGAGCCAAAACAACGACTAAGATTCGCTTCATCGCGCGATGATCCTCCTACGTTGGTTGTTGACGGATAGTACTCGGCCTGTTGGCGCCATTACAACTGAAAATATTGGCAGGAAGTGAGGCTCGAAAGGTCCTTCTTTCACGATGGCGAGCACTTTAGATTTGTCATTCCGCGCGCAGCGAGAAAATCCGTTCGTCTCACCACCGCCGCACCGTGAGGAGCTAACCACGACAACAGTTAACTTGACTTTAGGCGGCGAGCGGATGTATGCGCAACGGCGGAGGTGAATTAGCTATGAAAAGACTTCTGGCCGCCGCATTATTCCTTGGGCTTTTCTGTTTCGGCTTGGCGAACTCGCACGCGCAGGGTTATCCAAAGCAACCGATCAATTTGATCGTTCCGCTGGCGCCGGGCGATGCCACCGATGTTGCCGGGCGGACCATCGGCGAAGGTTTATCGAAACTGCTGAAAGTTCCCGTGGTGGCGGTCAATCGCCCGGGCGCCGGCGGCACCATCGGCACCGATAGCGCCGTAAAGGCGCCGAAAGACGGTTACACCATTCTCATCACCAACAACGCGTCGATGGTGTTCAACCGCGTTCTCACGCCGGAAGCTGTCCCTTACGATCCCTACAAAGATCTGACGCCGCTGGGCATGGCAGCGCGCACGCCGATTGTCCTCGCGGTGCACAAAGACGTGCCGTTCAAGAACTTCGCCGAGATGATCGACTACGGCAAGAAGAACCCGGGCGGTATTCGCATCGGCACCGTCGGCCCCGGGTCCGTCGGCCATTTCACCGTCGAGATCGTCAATTCGATCAGCGCCGCCGATATGACGATGATCCCGTTCAAGGGCGCGGGCCCGGCCGTGACCGCCGCCTTGGGCGGTCATATCGAAGGCGCTGCGGCGGCGCAAGGCGTGGTCGCCGAGCATCTGAAAGCCGGCACCATGCGCGGCATACTGGCCTCGAGCAAGATGCCCGAGTTCCCGCAGATCCCGACGCTCGCGCAATTGGGTTACAAACAAAATCTTTTGGGCGTCTGGTCGGCATTTTTCGCGCCGGCAGGCGTGCCGGCAGAAGTGTCGAAGACTTTGATTGCAGCGCTGGAGAAAGTCATCAAAGACCCCGCCGTCGCCGCGCGCCTGAGCAACCTCGGCATGGTCGCCGACTACGAAGCACCGGACAAACTGATTGCCGATATCCGCGAGGAGCACCGCGTGGTCGAACAGATCGCCAAGAAGGCCGGGTTAATCAAGTAAGTATCGAACGGCACTTCATGGGATGTCCGGTTCCCCTGAGGTTTGACGTAGCGCCGATCTTTTTACGTCGTCGACTTGACGCACTGGTCGTACATCTCCAGCCATAAAGCACGCAACCCGGTTGCATCGACGCCATCTCCGAAACAATCCGCCAAACTGAACCGCCCCGAAGCGGAAACCGTCTCACCGGCGGTGTGAAGCTGAGTGAGACCTCGTTCGAAGAGAGGGCGCGCCTCCGTACAGCGCCCGGTCCTATGATAAGTGATAGCCAATGGAAGGTTGGTGAAGTAACAATCAGGGCCTAGCGCTAAGGCGAGCTTCTGGACGAACTCCGCCTCCTTGAATCGGCGGTCCGATTGCAGCTGATAACCGAAACGAGACAGCAGACAGGCCACCCGTTCCATCCGATCGCCCGCCGACGAGTGACTGACGATGGCTGGGATTTGGTCCTTGGTATAACCACAATCTTCCGCTAGCGAAACAAACCGTAAGGCGGCTTCTTTGCTCGCCAAACGGCCAACCAAATCAGCGAGAAAATCGACCGGCAATTTCTGCCAGTCCGTTCGGCTGAGCAAGATGCGCAGCAGTGCTTCCCGCTCCGAAAGGCCATCTCTGGCAAAGGCTTCGTACTGGCGCAGCATGGTAGCAACGCGCTGCCGCGGCGTGGCGTTGCGCTGCCTTAAGTAGCGGTACAATACTAGGGCCGCGATCAGTCCGATGACCGCTGCAAGTATCGACTCCATTGCATTCGTTCGTGAGTCACAAACGCACGATGTTCGGCCGCCGGCTCTGGTTCACGGCCGCGCGCCGTGGAAATTGCGCGCGGTTCGAACATCACGGCGCCCTACTTGCTCCCGAGCAACTTGATAAAAGTGCGATCAACCATCTCGTCGACAGTGAGTTTTCGCTTCAATCTGCCGGTGCGAAACTCTTCATCGATCACCACCGGAATAACTTTTTCGGCGATCTGACCGTTGAGTGGAAATGACTCGCGGTACTCATCATAGCCCGCCGGTGCAAAGGCGGGGTCGATCTTGACGTACTTGCGCATCGCCCGCACGGCGTCGTCCTTATTGTCCCAGGTGTGCTTCACGCCTCGTTGGTAGGCGCGCAGGAACTTGGTGACGTCAGCGCGCTCCTTGGACAGCCAAGATTCCCGCGCCGCAAACGTTTCGTAGGGCCATTCTGGAAACATTTCTTTCAGATCAAACAATTTGCGGAAGCCCTGACCTTTGGCAATTTCGGTGACCGGAAACCACACCACCGAAGCATCCACGGCGCCGGCCGAAAGCGCGGCAAAGCGCGCCGGCGTGCTGCCAATTTGCAGGATCGTCACTTCCTTCGGGTCGATGCCATGATGTTGCAGAGTCGCCCGGGTCAAAAAGTCCGTCAGCGAGCCGAAGCGGCTGATCGCGAAGCGTTTGCCTTTGGCTTCTTTCATCGAGCGAAAGTTGGTGTTCGAATAAAGCTCGAAGGGCATCAAGTTGCAGATGCCCCAAAAATTCTTGATGTCGAAGCCGGCCGAACGACCGCCTAAAGTTTCGACGAAAGCGCTGCCCATCATTTGAATGTCGCCGCCCATGAGCGATTGCAGATTGGTCGAGCCGGCGTTGAACATGACGAACTGAACATCGAGACCCTCGTCTTTAAAAAAGCCCTTTTCCTGCGCCACATATACGGGTAGGAACGCGATATTCACTGATGACAGGCCGATGGTTATGCGCGCGTCTGCGGGGCGCAGCCAGCAGATCGAAATGAATAGCATCAGAGACCAGAGTTTCAATGATTTCATGGTTGGCTCCTTTAACACTTAAGAGGTTGTTGGCCACTCGGCCGAATTTTTTACTGATGAACTCCACTGTGTTCTTTCATCGCCCGCCAAACCCGCTCGGGCGTAAGCGGCAGATCGCGGATGCGCACTCCCGTCGCGTCGTACAAGGCGTTGCCCACCGCCGGTGCGATCGAAACAATGCCGGACTCGCCCATACCCTTGGCGCCGTAGGGTCCCGGGCCGTCGTGGTTTTCGATCATAACCGATGCAAAACTTTCCGGTAAATCGGTAAAGCGCGGCACGCGGTAGTCGACTAGAGTGGCGTTTACCGGCTGGCCGTTGTCGTATTCGAGGGATTCGAAGAGCGTGTTGCCCAAACCCTGGATGGCCGCGCCTTCATCTTGACCCTCGGCTTGCACCGGATTAATGGCCTTGCCGACATCGGCAACGGTGACGAACTTTTTCAAATCAATGGCGCCGGTTTCGTTGTCGACGGAAATGGCTGCGCCGCCCATGCCGGTCTCCCAGAACAACGGAAAAGTTTTGCCCAACGCGCCATCCGGCCGCATGTAGCCGCGGCCGATCAATTCGCCGCCGGGCATGCCGAAATACTTGCTGACCACTTGGGCGTAGCTCAACCTATTGTCGCCGGACCAGGCATGGCCGTCGGATAACGTGATCGTGTTCGTGCTCCTGTTGAAAGCTTCGGCAGCGGCGTGCAGCAACTGCTGGCGCACGTCCTCCGCCGCAGCTTTGACGGCGCTGCCCATCACGGTGGTCGAGCGGCTGGCGCCAGTGGAACGGTCGAACGGTGTGGTGAGCGTATCCGTGCCGCGCATACTAATGCGATCCACCGCTAGCGACAATTCTTGGGCGACGATCTGACTTAAGATCGTCCGCGCCCCCTGCCCCACCTCGGTAGTGCCGGCAAGAATGATCACGCTGCCATCGGCGAGCAGCCGGACAAGCGCCACCGAAACCGGCATGGCCTCGGAGTCGGATACGCCGACGGCAACGCCCACGCCGCTGCCCGGGCGTCGCTCTCTGCCATGCCAATTTAACGGCTCGACCGCCGCTTGGGTGCCTTGGCGCAGGTCGGCGTCGATGGCCGTGGCGCCGGGTTTCAACACTTCGCCGCGCTTGAGCAAAACATGCATGCGATAATCCAGCGGATCGATACCGAGGCGACTGGCGATCGTATCCATGTGCGATTCCAACGCCCAAATCGATTGCGGCCCACCGATGGAACGCATGGAGCCCGCCGGCACGGTGTTGGTGTAAAAAGCCAGGACATCAATTTTGCAATGGTCGAGCTTGTACGGCCCGAGCATGCGGCTGATCACGCGCTTGGCCACCCGCGGGCCGTTGTCGGCATAGGCGCCGGTGTCCATGAACACTTCAGCTTCGCGGCCGATCAAAGTGCCGTCGCGCTTGATACCGGTCTTGATGCGCACACGCGCCGAATGGCGCCGCGTGGTTAGCATGGATTCGCTGACGCTTTGCACCACCCGCACCGGACGGCCGGCGGTCTTGCGAGCGATGGCAACCGCGAGCGGTTCGATTTTGAAATACGACTTGCTGCCGTAGGCACCGCCGACATAGGGCACGATCACTTCGACCTTAGCGTGAGGATAGCCGAACATATGCGCCAACTCGGAGCGGACCAGGAACGGATGGGCCGAAGAACTCCACAACGTGACACCGTCCGCACGCACCCGCGCCACCGCGCTGTGCGGCTCCATGGCGTATTGATAGATCATCGGAAACGTGAACGTCTCGTCGATGATCTCATCCGCAGCCGCGAAGGCCTGATCGGGATTGCCTTTGATGAAGCGTTCGCGATGGCAGATATTACCGCCGAAGGTTTCGCCCACCCCGGCAACATCGTGGAACTCGCCGGCGCCGGACTGCGCTTCGTGCAAAAGCGGCGCGCCCTCGGCCCGCGCCGCATCGATATCGCCGACGCAAGGCAGCTCCTGATACTCGACATCGATGAGGGCCAATGCTTGTTCGGCGATCAATCCGCTTTCGGCAGCGATCACCGCCACCGGTTCGCCGACAAAGCGCACCTTGTCGGTGGCCACCACCGCACGGTCGCGCAGGCAGTTACCGTAGTAGGGATCGATGTCCTGAAGATCGTCGCGCGTGAGAATGGCTACGACGCCGGGCAGCGCTGCCGCTCTGCGGGTATCAATGGCAAGGATTCGCGCATGCGGGAACGGGCTGCGCAGCACTTTGGCTTCGAGGAGATCGGCAAAAGTGAGATCGCCGGTAAACTTGGCGGCGCCGGTGACTTTCTCGACGCCGTCGATGCGCGGGGTGGCGGCGCCGACGGTCATGGTAGTCTTCCTGCGACGGGATGCCCGTCCGAATTCCTTCGCCCTCGACGGCGGAAGGCGAGGATCGGGCGAGGGGAAGGAAGCAAGACTGCGAGGGAGGAGTTCAAGATAGGTTTCAACATTAAAACAATTGGAATCGTTCAACTCAGATCACAGATTGTTCCGGCAGAATTGTCTTCAGCACGCGCAAATAGTTGCCGCCGAGAATCATGCGAATGTCATCGTCTTTATAGCCGTGTTGTTGTAGTCCGTTGATCAAATTGGGCAGATCTTCGATCTCTTCGAAGCCTTTGATCAGCGGGTCTTTGTGCAGCGGATGGTGGCGGTCTTTGAGCGTGCGCGGGCCGTCGTATTTGACGAAGTCCATGCCCAGCGCCAGATGCTCGATACCGACTAGGTCAATAATGTAGTCCATGTGTTTGAGCATATCTTCGACACCGACTTCGCCTTCGCCGACACGTTCGGGCAAAGCGAGAATGCCGACCAAGCCGCCTTGCTTGGCGATGGCTTTGATCTGTTCATCGTCGAGATTGCGCGGGTTCTTGAGCATGCCGCAGGCATTGGCGTGGCTCACCAACAAGGGTGCGGTGGCCGCATCCAATGTCTGGAAAAAGCCTTCGCGATTCATATGTGACAGGTCGACCACCATGCCGAGGCGGTTGGCTTCCTTGATGACCTGCACGCCGAAATTGGTCAGGCCGCCGCCGGTGCGGTTTTCCCACACGCCGTCACCAAGTTCGTTGCGAAAATTCCACACCGGTTGAATCGACCGCAATCCCAAACGATAAAAGTTGCGCAGGTTCTCGATGCTGCCGCGCAGCGGCATGCAGCCTTCGAAGTGAAGCATGAACTTCACGCTGCCGGGCTGCGGCTTTTCCGGCAGGTCGCCGCGAGTCTTGACCATCTGGATCATGCCCTCGGAGCGCGGCGCCTCTTCGAGAAATTGGTCGAATTGTTCGAGGGCCGTCTCGAGGTATCGGCCGGTATTCTGCGAGTGCGAATAGGAGTCCCCGCAAATGGCATATACCGTCATGTTGATGCCGTCGCGAATCAACCGCGGCGCCACGGCGTCGCGGATTGGCGAATCTTCGCCGACGGACTTCCGATAGATCTGTTCATAAACGTCCCGGTGACCTTCGATCACCAGACTGCTCATGAGAAGTTCTTTAGCATCCATAAAACCCTGCACTTTCTTGAAGGAGTCGGCCGACTGCGCTACTAATACCGACTAAACCATCTTCAAGCAAGAATGATTCATTACAAACATCGCCTTCCGTTACTCGTCGTCTGCGCCATTCTATCGACGGCGTTTGGCGGCTGCAAAACGGCGCATAAGAGCGATGCCACGAGCCAAATTCGCGTGAATCTCGGCACCGAGCCGCCGAGTCTCGATTGGTCGATCGCCACCGATCATGTTTCATTCAACGTGATTGCCAATCTAATGGTCGGTCTCACCGAGTTCGACAAGGAGCTGAAGCCCGCGCCGGTGATCGCCAAGTCCTGGGAAGTGTCCGACGGTGGTAAGAAAATCGTCTTCAAGTTGCGCGACGATGTCGAATGGACGGACGGAAAGAAAGTCCGCGCCCAGGACTTCGAATTTTCCTGGAAACGCTTGCTCGATCCGAAAACCGCTTCGCAATACGCCTATATCCTGTTCGATATCGTCAATGCCGCCGACTTCGCTCAGGGCAAGCTCAAGGACCCGTCACAGGTCGGCGTTAAAGCTGTGGACGATCACACCCTGGCGGTGACGCTGAATCATCCGGCGGCCTATTTTCTTGCCATCACGACTTTCGAAGTCACCTATCCGCAACGCCAGGATGTAATCGAAAAGTTCGATAACCGCTGGACACAACCGGGTAATATCATCACCAACGGGCCGTTTACTCTGGCTTCGTGGAAGCAACAGAATGAGATCGAGTTGCGCGCCAACAACAAATATTTTCGCGGCAAACCGAATATCGACAAGGTAACCATGTACATGGTCAACGAAAAGACCACCGCGCTGACCATGTACGAGCAAGGTAATCTCGATTTCATGGACGAGAGCCATAGTATACCGACTCTCGACAAACCCCGTTTAGCCAAGCTCCCGGAGTATAAACTCGTGCCGCAGTTGCGCGGTGAATATTACGGATTCGCTGTCGATCGGAAACCGTTCGACAATCCCAAACTGCGCCGGGCTTTTTCTCTCGCCATCGACCGTGAGGTTTTCCCCAAAATTCTCCAGGGCGGCAAGACTCCAGCTACCTCCTGGATACCGCCGGGAATGTTGGCGCATAATCCCAAGATCGGCTTAGCCTATAATCCGGAACAGGCGCGCCGCTTCTTGGCCGAGGCAGGCTACTCCGAGGGTAAAGGGTTGCCGCCCATCGTGCTCGGCTATAACACACAAGAGGACCATAAACTGGTTGCGGAAGCGATCCAGGCGATGTGGCAAAAGAACCTGAACGTGGTGGTGAAAATCGAAAACCAGGAATGGAAAGTCTATCTCAAAAAGCTGCAGACCGATCCATTTGTGGTGCATCGCGCCGGCTGGGGCGCCGATTATCCCGACCCGGACAATTTCATGAAACTGTTTACCTCCAACAGCGGCAACAATCACGGCCGCTGGAAAAATCCCAAATACGACCAGCTGCTCGATCAGGCGGCCAGCGAGTCCGACAGCGCCAAACGCGTTCAACTGTACGATCAAGCCCAGCGTTTACTGACGGAGACCGACGCCGCCATCGCGCCGCTATTTTGGAAAGCCGAAGCGACCATGCTGAGTCCAAAATTCACCGGGCTGGAATACAATTCTATGGCGCGCATGGACTTGCGTAACGTGAAGCCGGTAACCAACAACGGCCGTTAGACTAAGGTCATTCGCCGGACAATTTGCCATCTAGGGAAAATTCATGTTAGGTGCCGGGAAGTGCCGCGTTCAACCCTTGCTTGATCGGAAACAACAGAGAGAAAGGTAGAATTCATGGAACTGAGCGAAGATGATGTTTTGCATATTCTCAAGTTAATCGACGAGTCGAAGTTCGACTATTTCCAGCTTGAAGTCGGCGAACTGAAAATCACCGTCAGCAAAGGCGATCCGATTCCGCTTGGCAATAGCGCGCCCGTGAGCGCTGCGCCCGCGGCCGCCCCAGTGGCGACACCCAAGCCGGTAACCGCACCCGCGGCTGCTCCAGCAGCACCGAAAGCCGCGGCGATTCCCGCCGGCCATCTGGCGATTCCGGCGCCGTTGCTGG
>DASSGE010000435.1:0-4405 GCA_035693605.1 Binatia bacterium | reverse complement strand
AACTGAAATGATCATTGCGGTATTCATTCTGCTGCTGCTCTTGTACTGTTTGGTATCCTGCCGGTTGGACCGCACCGTGATTACGGCGCCAATCCTTTTCACCACAGCTGGGTTGCTGATCTGCTTGTTGCCGCCGGAGTTAAGCGCATTGGAGCTTGAGCGCAAGGAGTTGCTCCACATTGCCGAGGTCGGCCTGGTGATGCTGCTTTTCACCGACGCCGCGCATATCAACCTGGGGGTGCTCAGGGGAAACCGCAATCTGCCCGTCCGCCTGCTCAGCGTCGGTATGCTGCTGACGATCCTGCTCGGCGTCGTGTTTGCCTTACTCATTTTTGATGGAATGACACCGTGGGAGGCGGGAATCCTGGCAGCTATTTTGGCGCCCACGGACGCGGGCCTGGGGCAGGTGATCGTCAACAGCCCACGGGTGCCGCTGCGGATTCGCCAGGCTCTTAACGTCGAGGCCGGCGTCAATGACGGGCTCTCGGTGCCTTTTCTCATGCTGTTTATCGCCTTGGCGGTCGGGACCAACGAGGGTGTCGGCGCGGTGCTAACCAAATTCCTCAAAGAACAATTGGCGTACGGTACATTGGTCGGCCTCGCCATCGGCCTCTGCGGCGGCTGGCTGCTGGGTCTGGCAACGCGGCGAAACTGGATGGCGGCGGAGCGCCAGACCATCGGGCTGGTTACGCTGCCGCTGCTCTGCGTGTTGGTGTCCGAGGCGGTCGGCGCAAGCATGTTCATCGCCGCGTACGTTGCCGGCCTGGCGGTCCAGATCGGCTTCGCACCCGCCGGCAAGCGTGCCGCTGAATTCGCCGAGGATTGGGGACAGCTGCTGAATTTTTTTGTTTTCTTCTTGTTCGGTTTATTCATCGGACGAGTCTGGAGCGACTTCAGCCAAAGCGTGTTGTTGTATGCGCTGCTCAGCTTGACGGTGGTGCGCTTGGTGCCGGTGGCGCTGTCGCTCATCGGCACCGCTTTGAGCCGGCCCACCATGCTATTCATGGGTTGGTTCGGTCCCAGAGGTCTGGCGTCCATCGTGCTCGGCCTGGTTTATCTTGAGCAACAAGCACAACTGCCCGGTGAATCGACGATCCGCTTGGCGGTCATGGCGACCGTGGCGCTGAGTATTTTTGCCCATGGGCTGAGCGCCTTGCCGGGAATCGATCTCTATGCGCATCGACTTTCCTTGCTCCATGCCGGCGCCGCAGAATTTCAGACCGGCGAGGAGAACACCATCAGCTGATCACTACGGACGGAGTAAAACGGCCTTGCTCGATGGACAAACCGCATCTTTTGCGGTCGCGTTAGACGGCAGCACCTGGGAGTGGACAAATAGATGAAACTAAACTGGAAGCATTTTGCGCCTGTGGCGGTGGCGATTGTCGTTGCCGTACTGCCGGCACCTGAAGCGCTGCCGCAACACTCGTGGTATTTTTTCGCGATATTCGCGGGGGTGATCGTCGGCTTGATGTTCGAGCCGTTACCGGGCGGCGCCGTCGGCCTAATCGGAGTCACGTTGGCGACGCTGCTCGCTCCATGGGTACTCTACGGTCCCACCGAATTGGCCAAGCCCGGTTTCAATCCAACCAACGCAGCGCTCAATTGGGCCTTATCGGGTTTTTCCAATAGCACCGTGTGGTTGATCTTTGGCGCGTTCATGTTTGCCCTCGGCTACGAAAAAACCGGCCTCGGCCGGCGCGTCGCCCTGGTATTGGTAAAGGCCATGGGGCATAAGACGCTCGCCCTAGGCTATGCCGTGGCCATCGCCGATACGATTTTGGCGCCGTTCACGCCCTCCAACACAGCGCGCAGCGGCGGGACGATCTATCCGATTATTCGAAATTTGCCGCCGCTCTACGATTCGCAACCCAATCACCCGTCTATGCGCCGCGTCGGCTCGTATCTCATGTGGGTCGCCATCGCTGCGACGTCAGTGACCAGCTCACTGTTTCTTACCGGTCTCGCACCCAATCTCCTGGCAGTGGAACTGGTCGAGAAAACCGTAAAAATCGAATTGCAGTGGGCCGACTGGTTTGTCGCGGCGGCGCCGGCGGGAATACTGCTGTTGGTGTTTGTTCCTTTGCTCGCCTACTGGTTTCATCCTCCCCACGTAAAGCAAGGCACAGAGGTGCCCGAGTGGGCGGCAAAAGAGTTGATCAAGTTAGGCGCCATCAGTTCGCGTGAAATCATGCTGGCGGTGTTGGTTGTGATCGCCCTGGTGCTCTGGATATTTGGCGGTGACTACGTCAACGCCACGACGGCCGCGCTTTTGGTAATTTCATTGATGCTGCTGACCAAGGTGGTGACCTGGGATGACATCACCAAAAATTTCACGGCTTGGAACACGCTCGCGTGGTTCGCGACGCTGGTGGCGCTCGCCGACGGACTGACAAGAGTAGGATTCATCAAATGGTTTGCCGAGGCGGTGGCCAGTCACATGACCGGCTTCACGCCCATGAGCGCCATATTGATGCTGATGGTGATCAATTTTTTCTCTCACTACATGTTTGCCAGCATTACCGCGCATGTCACGGCAATGTTGCCGGTGTTGCTCGCCGTCGGCTCAACCATCGCCGACATGAACGTGGGACATCTGGCGCAGCTACTCTGTCTGCAGTTAGGGATCATGGGTATCATTACGCCCTATGGCACTGGACCGAGCCCGGTTTACTACGGCAGCGGTTATCTGCCTTCAGCGGATTACTGGCGGCTCGGAGCCATATTCGGGATTATTTTCTTTGTTGTCTTCACGGCAATTTCTCTGCCCTGGGTGCTCGCTCGGGGCTAATTTGTGAGTAAACGAATAGGAGGAAACTAAAATGGCAACGGATCCGAACACAAGTAAAATCGTCGGACTATTGGTGGAGGTCGCCAAAGGTGACACGGTCTATCGCGATATCCATCTGCGGCGTGCGCGCCAATTATTTAGCACGACCTTCGATGAAGCGAGCTATCGCGCCATCGGTACGACCGAAAAAGAAATTGAAGATCTTACGCGCGGCAGTCGCACGGCGGTGCTGCATCGGGAGTGGGCCCGCGCAGCCGAGGTGTCGGCGCGTATCGAAAATCTGCGCCAACGGCTGGCAAGCACGCGTAACCTGGCGGTCATGGGAAAGGAAGTCTATGACGCGGATCCCGTCGTATTCGAACCTTTCTCACCGGGAAAACACTTGGGAGCCCAGGCGCAAGCCAGTCAAGCCGATCTGCGCAGCCGATTGACCGATGCTTTTGCGTCGCTCGCGAAACTGGACAGCGCTGCCAGCGCCTTCTATGAAAAGCGCCGTAGTTATTTTGCCGGGCTGGAACTGAAAAGCGAAATCGTTTCGCAAAAAGGCCCGCAGCGCGATCGCTCCCACGTGGAGCGGCTTGCGATGGAAGCTGCGGAACGCGGCGATGCAGCCGCGCTGCAACGATTGGCGAAAGAGCTGCACGAATGGCAACAAAGCGGCGCCGGGCCGGCAGCGGCTAACGCTCCGGTGGTGCTCAGCCGTTATGAATGTCCCATCGATCTATCGGCGCCGTTTCCATCTCAAGCGATCGAGACGGCTCGAGATTTCGGCCTCGTCGAAGGGCGCACGGCGCCAGTGGCGGAATTAGCCAAGGTGCGCGAGGCCATTTATACGCATGCCGACCAGCCGGTTCCGTCCAATCCGGATATGGAACGGGAAGGGGTACTGCGTTCGCGCGCGCTGGCTGAGCTCGGGCTTCCAGCCGAACTCGACAGCGAAGACACTCGGGTGCTGGCGGGACAGTTCATTCAGCAAATCTTTGTCAATTCAGCAGGAGTCCGCTACCTGCCAACAATGACGGCTGAAACCGTTTTATGGGAAGACTTCGCTGAAAATGAAGCCGCCGCTGACCGGCCTTCCAACTTATTGGCCGCTCTGGGACTGCCGCATCGTAATGGCTGCTCTCATGCAGAGATCGAGTCTGCGCTCATGCATCGTGGGGCCGAGATCATCGAGACTATGTTGGGGCTGGACCCGCTGGAGTTTCGCCTGGTCTGCATTCCCTACGATCTCTATGCGCGCTTCGGCCGCGAACGGGGTTTCGGCCAATGGCCGCATTGGACGCATTTGGACGGCTATCAAGTCATGGCCGGCAACCGCCTGCGTGCTTTGGCTGGTGGCGATAGCCGCTTCGGCGGGCTCTACGATCTAGTGAGTATCAGTCCCAGCGATACGCACGAAGGAATCTACGCGCGTTTCGCGGTCGTGCGACGGGCGCGCCAGACCTTGCGTTGGCGATGAGCAGCTCGCGCGACAGCGCGGTATTCGCTGGAAGTTCTCGAGGTTTTGTTGATCCGAAGCTTCAATCGGTGGTATTTACGACAATCCAAACGCGCTGCTGAATCATTGTGTATTCCATCCAAACCTAACTACTTCAGTTTAACACTCTCGCC
>DASSGE010000434.1:0-7834 GCA_035693605.1 Binatia bacterium | reverse complement strand
GAGGAGCATCGCCAATGGCGCTTCATTGCAAGGCCGAAGATATTCCCAATCGCCAAGTGGTCCGCAGCGGTGAACAAGGCGTAGGATCGATGATCGTAAAGCGCGCCTATGGCACCGAATGCAGTCTAATGCACGCGGTGCGCGCACCCGGCTATCACACCACACCGCATGCGCATGCTGCCGAGCAGCTCAATCACGTGCTCCAAGGGGAGATTTGGTTCTTCGTAGAAAACCAGGCTTTCCATTGCCGGGCCGGCGACTTCCACCGAGTGCCGTCGAACAAGATCCACTGGGCGTGGAACCGATCTGACGCCGACGCTGTTGTCGTCGAAGCACATTCGCCGGCGCTGGTCGCAGGACCCCAGAGCGAAGGATCTATTGGTCTATTCGGTGATGGTGAAAAAGCCGCGCCGAGAGAGCCGAGCCAAAATAATTTCGTTCCATTCGACTGGCAAAGTGTCGAACGAAAAACCTTTGGCGCTTAAATGATTCTGATGATGTGCCAACCCACCCAAGCCACGATCGGTTCGACAATCTAGGCCGGCGAAACATTCCGCTTGTCAAAAACTCCGATCCGGCGTAATAACCGCACTCACAACTGATGTTTTCTCGGATTGGAGATAGGGCCGCGTTGGCTGCTGCGTTGTGCCTTGCGGTGTTTGGCGGCTACGTCACCTACACCGGCTCGAAGCTCGCCTATGTTTCCGATGTCGGTCCCGGTCCAGGCTTTTTCCCGTTCTGGATCGGCATCGGTCTGCTGCTCTTCTCCTGCTACCAGACCGTATTGTGTCTTTCGGCACCGCGACATCAACGCGCATCGACCCAATCAAACTGGCGTGGTTCGAGTCGTGCCCTCTCCGGATGGATTGCCATGGCGGTATCGATTTTCCTCTATCGCTGGATCGGTTTTGCCGCCAGTTTTGTAATA
Organism: Binatia bacterium; assembly: GCA_035693605.1. Lineage (GTDB taxonomy): Bacteria > Desulfobacterota > Binatia > UBA9968 > UBA9968 > DP-20. Next base: position 6,906 of record DASSGE010000434.1, on the reverse strand, counting down.
CTCGCGTGTTTTTTTATCGTCGGACTTGAGCGGCGGCCCGTTTTTCCAGCTCTCGCCATCGGCGTAGCTCTGGCTGTTACCTTTCATTTGCTCTTCGTTGTCGCACTGGGAGTTTCACTCCCGGCCGGACCCTGGGGCTTCTGACGCTATAAACGGATAAGCACAATCATGGACGCACTAGGCAATCTCCTGGTTGGCTTTTCGGTTGCTCTGACTCCGATCAATCTATTTTGGTGTTTCGTCGGTGTGGTTCTTGGAACCGTAGTCGGCGTGCTGCCCGGCTTGGGACCAGCGGCGACCATCGCCATGCTGTTGCCCCTGACACTGAAGATGGACCACACCACGGCGATCATTGCCCTGGCAGGAATCTTTTACGGCGCTCGCTATGGCGGCTCGACGACCTCGATCCTGCTCAACATGCCGGGAGAATCGTCATCGGTCGCGACCTGCCTGGATGGTTACCAGATGGCGCGTAACGGCAGGGCCGGCGCCGCGCTGGGAATTTCTGCCATCGCGTCGTTCATCGCCGGCACAGTCGGCGTGCTTGGTTTGATGCTGATCGCGCCGCCGCTGGCGCGCTTTGCATTGCGTTTTGCGCCGCCGGAATATTTCTCCCTGATGGTCTTGGGCCTCGCCATGGTGGTGTTTCTCGCCGGCGATTCCATGGTCAAAGCGCTGCTCGCTCTGCTCATCGGCTTGTGGCTCGCCACCATCGGCACCGATTTATTTACCGCGGAGTCGCGCTTTACTTTTGGTCAGGCGAAATTACTGGGCGGCGTCGATTTCATCGCCGCTACCGTCGGCATCTTCGCGGTTGGTGAAGTATTGGTGAATTTGGAATCCCGCACCGGCGGTGAAATTCTCAAAGTACCCAGAGGATTAAAAAATTTGTTGCCGACGCTGCAAGATCTCAAGGACTGCCGCTTTGCCTTCGCCAACGGTTCCTTGATCGGCTTTTTCGTCGGCGCGCTCCCGGGCGCGGGCGCTACCGTCGCGTCTTTTCTATCTTACGGCCTCGAGAAGGCGGTATCGCGCCATCCGGAAAAATTCGGCACCGGCGTCATCGAAGGAGTCGCCGCTCCTGAGGGCGCCAACAACGCCGACGCCGGTGGCGCACTTGTGCCACTACTGACTCTGGGAATCCCGGGGGGCAACACCACGGCAATTCTGCTCGGCGGCCTGATCCTCTGGGGCTACAAGCCCGGGCCACTATTAATTCAGGAACATCCCGATCTGTTCTGGGGCCTGGTGGCGAGCATGTATGTCGGCAACGTTTTGCTCTTAGTGCTGAATGTACCGCTGGTGCCGCTGTTCGCGCAAATTTTGCGCTTGCCCAGCTATGTGCTCCATCCCTTCATCATCGGCATCTCCGTGGTCGGCGTCTACAGTGTCAACAACAGTTTGTTCGACGTCTGGATGATGGCGCTGTTTGGTTTAATGGGGTATTTGTTACGCAAGCTCGATTTTCCGGCGTCGGCGTTGATCCTGGGCCTGGTTTTGGGTGACGTGCTCGAACGCGCCCTGCGCCAGTCGTTAATGATGTCCCAGGGCGATCTTACAATTTTCATTAGCCGGCCGATCTCAGCGACATTGCTGATAATAGCCGGGGTGTTATTGTGTCTTCCCGCGATTCGCTGGGTACGCGCCTGGCGCGTCGAGGCAGTCGAACGCGAAGGTTAAAAATAACGGTCTCAGAGAAAGGAGCCCTATCAATGAAACGAGTCGTCAATTTGTTGTTCTTCGTCGCAGTCGGCGTCAGCATCCTTCTACCGCGAAGCGCCGCAACTCAGGAATTCAAGCCCAGCAAAATAATCGAAACGGTCGTCCACACCGGTCCCGGCGGCGGCTCGGATCTCTTCGCCCGTGCCATCGCTGAAATGCTGCAGAAGGAAAAACTGATTTCTCAGCGCATGCAAGTGGTCAACAAATCGGGCGGCGGTCCGGCCGTCGCTATGGCTTACCTCGCCGAAAAAAAAGGCGAAAGCCATACCGTTGGCTTCTACACCGGGGTCTGGGTGACCAATCCATTGACCACGGCCGAAGCGACCGTCACGATGAAAGAGCTGACACCGGTCACTCGCCTGGTGTTGGAACCCGCGGTGATCGCGGTCAAAGCCGACTCGCCGTATAAGACCATGAAAGATTTCATCGAGGCGGCGAAAAAAAGTCCCAAACAGCTGGCCCAATCCGGCGGCACGATTACATCGCGCGACAATCTCATGCGCTTGCTACTGCAAAAAGCCACCGGCGCCCAATGGAATTTTATTTCCTTCCCCAGCGGCGGTGAGCGGCTGTCCAATCTTCTCGGCGGCCATGTGCAGATGATGGTCATCGAGCCCCAGGAAGCTGGCGAGCAGATTCGCGCCGGCAATTTGCGCGTGATCGCGACGCTGACTGAAAAACGCTTAGCGTCGATGCCTAATGTACCGACCATCAAAGAGCAAGGCATCGACGTGCCGTTAATTCCTCAGGCGCGCGGCTTGGTCGCCCCACCGGCAGCGCCCAGGGAAGTTGTGCAGTATTGGGAAGGTGTCTTCGATGCCTTCGTAAAAACCCCGACCTGGAAACAGTATATCGAACAGAATCAATTTGAAGACGGCTATCTCAAAGGCCCGGCGCTCAACAAATTTATCGATGCCCTCAAAGATCAAATGCGCGAAGTGCTCAAAGAAGCCGGCGCCAAAGTGGTTCGCTGAGTCACGGCAATGAACGCGACCCAAACGCTGGCCCGCTATGCGCATAAACTGCGCTACCGCGATATTCCTAATGAAGTGCTCGAGCGCGCCAAGGCGTGCATCCTCGACACTCTGGCGGTTTCGCTTTACGGCTCGACTAAGCCGTGGAGCAAGACCGTAAGTGAATTTGTCCGCAGCGCCGGTTCGAAGGGTAACGCCACGGTGCTCGGCGGCAAGCAAAAGGCCTCGCCCGAGCGCGCTGCGCTTGCCAATGGCACCATGGCGCACGCTTTTGAGCTCGACAACGTTCGTCAACCCGGCGCTGGCGTTCACCCCGGGGCCACGGCATTCCTGCCAGCGTTTGCCGTGGCAGAAAACCAAAAGGCCGATGGTAAAGCGTTGCTTACCGCGTTCGTCGCCGGCTGCGAAGTCATGTCGCGTATCGGCGTGGCAGCGGGCAATTCCCTTGAGCGGCGTGGTTTCCATGCGCCCGGGCTAACCGGAACCTTCGGCGCCGCCGTCGCCTCCGGCCGACTCTTACATCTGAATGAAAAACAGTTGATCAACGCTCTGGGTATTGCCGGCTCCTATTCCGGCGGCTTGATTGAATTCTCGCGCTGTCAGGAAGGCGCAATGATCAAGCGGCTTCACCTCGGTAAAGCAGCCGAGGGCGGCGTCACGGCAGCACTCTTGGCCAGCCGCGGCTTTGCCGGTCCCGAAAGCGTGCTTGAAGGCAAATTTGGCTTTTGCCAAAGCTTTTCCGATTCGCCCAAGCTCGACTATCTCACCCACCGGCTCGGAGAAGAATGGGAGAGCATGAACATCTGCATCAAGCGTTGTGCTTGCCATATCAACGCCCACGCACCCATCGAGGCACTGAACAATCTGCGCGACGAAATCGGATTCAAACCGGAAGACATTGAGGCTATTACCATCGGCGGCATCGAAAAACTGGTCAGCCATCACGCCAACTACCAACCTACCGATCTGATGATGGCACAGTACAGCATCCCCTTTTGCGTCGCGTTAAGCGTCTATTTCGATCCCACCGACCCGGCGAGCTTCGACGCGCGCAAACTCAAGGATCGAAAGATCGCCGCTCTGATGCAGAAGATTCGACTCGAGGTCGATCATGAGATCGAAAATAAAGGCTGGGACCGGGCCGCGCGTGTAACCGTCAATCTCGTCGATAAACGGCATGAAGCGAAGCTGATCATTCACTTCAAAGGCACGCCGCATAATCCGCTCGCCGACCACGAAGTGGAGACTAAAGCACGCAAGCTCACGGGCGGGATTATCAGCGAGCGGCAGCTGGACTGGCTTATCAATACGGTCAAGCGCCTGGAACACGTCGCTGACATTTCACAAATCGGCGACAGGTTTCGCCGCTCGTCATGAAGATCTCTGCCATCGACACCTACGCGCTGATTCTGCCGATAAAGGAAATTTACGGCGGCGCCGCCGGCTACCTCGAAGATTGTCGAACGCTCCTCATCAGAGTCGCCACCGACAACGGCATCGAGGGTTGGGGCGAAGCCGCTCAAGGCCGTCCGGGCAATACCTACGAAACCTTGGAAACCATGCGGCTCATGGTGCGCCATTATTTCGCGCCTGCGCTCATCGGCATGGACTTCGAAGAAACCGGTGCGGTAATCGATCGATTAAATGGCGTACGCTATGGTCATCCAATCACCAAAGCCGGGCTGGAAATCGCGCTCTACGATGGCTTGGGGAAGTTATACAACTTGCCGGTTTATCGCCTTCTTGGCGGACCTTATCGCCGCCAGATTGAACTGGTCGGCGGCCTCGGCATGGATTTGAACGCCGAAGCCATCGCTGCCAAGGCTCAGCAATTAAAACAAGACGGTTATCGCCAGTTCAAACTCAAGATCGGTCATAAAGAACCGCAGAGAGACATCGACCGTGTCAGCGCGGTGCGCGCCGCGGTTGGGAACGAGGCGACGATTCGCGTCGATGGTAATGCGACTTATTCATTCACCGAAGCCCGGGAGTTGTTGCATGCTTTGAGCTGTTTCCATCTGTCCGATGCTGAACAACCCTTGGCGCGCGGCGACCTTAAGAGCTTAGCCGAACTGCGTCGAACGGTCGGTGTCCCCATCGCTGTGCAAGAAAGCGTTAGCTCCCCAGAAGATGCATTGGCCGTTTTGGATGCCGAAGCCGCCGACCTGTTGAAGATTAAGCTCACCCATATCGGCGGCTTCCGACGAGCGTTACAAGTTGCCGCCATCGTTGGCGCGAAAGGTTTATCGGTGGTCGTCGGCCAAGGCAGCGCCTGTACGCCGATCCTTTCGGCAGCCGAGATGCACCTGTATGCAGCTATGAAAAACGTCCAATCCGGCGGCGAAATGACCGGCTTCATCCGCCTCGGCGAGCAATCTATTTTCAGTCGCATAGATGTCGAGCGAGGCGCTGTAGCACTAGCCAATACAGCCGGCCTCGGCATCGCCGTTAATCGAGAAGAGTTGGTGAGACGCGCCCTCGACATTCTTTAGCCTGCGGTAAATTTCATCTCATCGGTCCAAGCTCTGCCGGTTTTTTGAGCATCTGCTTAAAAGACAGGCATAGGCTAGTTTTGATTTTCCTTGAACGTTAGCCAAGTATTTAAAATCACGCGAATTTGTCGTGAGAAAAACGTGGCATAGCCGTTGCTCGTGAGGAATTATAACGTTTAAATTTAGGACGTAATTACTTGGACAATGGGGAGGTGCGGTGTGAATCAGCTGATTAGAGTTTGTTCATTATGGTTTTTCCTTGCGGTAATGCTGGGATCATCATTAGAGATTTCGGTGCAAGCTCAAGACACGCCGCCTCCAGCTGCCCCGGCAGTGACCGCGCCTGTTCCAACTGCGGCGCCAAGCGCGCCGGCACCGAAGATCGATAAAGGCGACAACGCTTGGATGCTCACCTCTTCCGCCCTGGTATTGATGATGACGATCCCCGGGCTCTTTCTTTTCTATGGCGGCCTGGTGCGCAGCAAAAATATTCTCGGCACGATCATGCATAGTTTCATTATGGTCGGCGTCGTTACGGTGCAATGGGTGTTATGGGGCTATTCCGTCGCTTTCGGACCTGATATTGGCGGACTGTTCGGATCGCTCGCCTGGGTCGGTTTGAATGGTGTTGGCGTTGAGCCGAATGCAGATTATGCCGCCACCATCCCTCATATGACCTTCATGATTTATCAGATGATGTTCGCCATCATCACGCCTGCGTTGATCACTGGTGCGTTCGCCGAACGCGCGAAATTTAGCACTTTCCTGGTGTTCATGATTTTATGGACGACGATTGTTTACGATCCCCTGGCGCATTGGGTCTGGGGCGTCAAAGGGTGGATGCGCGAAATGGGCGCGTTGGATTTTGCCGGCGGCACCGTCGTACATATCAGTTCGGGCGCTTCAGCGTTAGTCGCAGCGATTATGTTCGGCCGGCGCATCGGTTATGGCCAAGAAGCGATGCCGCCGCATAACCTGCCGTTTAGTGTTATCGGTGCCGGTCTGCTGTGGGTCGGCTGGTTTGGCTTCAATGCCGGAAGCGCTCTAGCGGCCGATGGCTTAGCCACTTCCGCGTTCGTTGCAACTCACGTAGCGACCGCTGCTGCGGCACTCTCATGGTTAGGGATGGATTGGATACGCGGCAAACCGACCATGCTCGGTGCCGCCAGCGGAGCGGTCGCGGGACTCGTCGCCATAACGCCAGGTGCGGGCTTCGTCAGTCCGCTGTCCGCCTTGGTCATTGGCGCGATCGGCGGCGTTCTTTGCTCCATTGCCTGCAGCCTAAAACCAAAATTTGGTTATGACGATTCGCTCGACGTCGTTGGTGTGCACGGAGTCGGTGGTACCTGGGGGGCATTGGCGACTGGACTGTTTGCATCGAAGGCAATTAATCCTGCAGGCAACAACGGCCTTTTCTTCGGCAATCCAGGACAGCTGTGGATTCAATTCGAGACTGTCGTCGTGACCATCGTCTTCGCGATGGTTGCAACCGCGGTTATACTGGCGGTTCTAAAAGCAACGATGGGACTGCGTGTCGCCGACGATGAAGAGCGCATGGGCTTGGATTTGACCCAGCATAACGAGCGCGCCTACGAATGATCCATCGGTATTGGGCTGGTTCTCGCTGGAAGAATGTGATAACTGGTGTGCGATTTCAAAAAAATTAAGCATTCAGAGGAGAGGAGCAAGTAGATGTCCGTAAAAGACGCCTTAGAGAT
>DASSGE010000433.1:0-4256 GCA_035693605.1 Binatia bacterium | reverse complement strand
CACAGCTGAACAAGAGTTCATGCGCTTTCCCATAGCGCTTCTTGCAGGATTCGGACAAAGGCGTTTTTTTGCGGAGCTACACAAAGTTCCAGAACCAGCGACAGATAGTAAGGAGGTTTCGCGCCTATGAAATCGATCCGTTTACCGTTCCATAAATTAAATTCGCTGGTGTGCGTTGCATTGCTATTCGTCGCGCTGGTAGCGAATGCTCAGGCCGCTGAGTTACCGCTGGTTCGCATCGCCCACGGCGCCTTTAGCGAAAAAGTTGTTGCTTTATGGCTAGGCGCTGAGCAAGGCCTGTTTCGCAAGCATGGCGTCAATGTTGAAGTCATCAATATACGCAGCGGTCCGCAGACCATGGCGGCGCTGGTTTCGGGCGATATTCAAGTGGCCTACACCATTCCCGGATCGGTGGTCAGCGCGGCAACCAGCGGTCTGGACGTTGCTTTCTTTGCCGGCATTGTCAATAAGGCCGACGGCGATTTTATCGCCGGGCCGAGTATCCACAGCCCGGAAGACCTAAAAGGAAAACGGATCGGCGTGCAAAGTATCGGCGGCGGAGTCTGGTCCATGGCGATGCTCGCGATCGAGCATCTCGGCCTGGAACCCAGCCGCGACAAAATGACCGTCATGATCATCGGCGACTCGCCGGTGCTAGCGCAGTCACTGGAGTCGGGCGGCATCGAGGCGACCTATCTTAATTACACCCACAGCCGGGCTCTAAAGGAGAAAGGGTTTCCGGTTCTACTTGATTTGGGCAAGGCGCCGATTTCATATCAAGGGCTCGCTGCGGCAACTCGGCGCGGCTACCTCAGGCAAAATCCACAGATTGTCGATTCCTTGATGCGTGGTTTTGTCGAAACCGTGGCGTTCATTCACAAGCCCGGCAATAAGGAAACCGTCGTTAAATCCCTGGTGAAAAATCTTCGCTTGAAAAGTGCCCAGGACGCGGAGATCGGCTACACGGCGCTACAATGGCTCTATAACTTAGATATCAAACCGACGATCCCCGGGATTCAGAACATGGCGCGCTTCCTCGCTCTCACCAACCCTAAGGTTAGGACCGTAAAAAGCGAAGACGTCGTCGACGAAGCGCCTTGGCAACGCTTAGAAAAAAGCGCTTTCTATCGCGAGCTCGTGACAACCGCGAAAAAATAGTCGGATTATCGTTCCTTGTAATCGAAGTTGACCGCTGGCTAGCGGGTAGCTAGGTTTTCGTTAAAAATTTTCATGTATCGATCGTAGCCGCCCTCGGGCATGATCACATGAAAATTGCCGTTCTCCATCAACTGATCGATCTCTTTCGATTGGCTTTTAGCGCCGCGCCGCAGCGGAATTTTCCCTGTCGCCGCCAACCCGCTTTGACCTTCGCCTGAGAGGTAAAAATCGATCAAGAGCTGCGCCGCCGCCGGGTGGAATGGATTCTTGACCATCGCCACCGTCGAAATCGTTGCGAGGGTTTGTGGGCTTGGCAACCAGTCGACCGGCGCGCCTTTGCGCTTCATGGCGTCGAGTTTCGACACCTGGGTAAACGTTACCATCGGATATTCTCCGGCGGCCATCAGATTGATCGTGTGGGTATAGCCTTCGACCAACCGTAAATCTTGCTGCGAAAACTTTTTAAAGTAAGCCACGCCTTGCTCTTCGCCGCGCAGGGAAACCATGCCGGTGAGCGGATACGGCACACCGCGATTGACCGCCAGCTGACTTTTGAATTGCGGTTTTAAGTAATCATCGTAGTTTCTCGGCGCCGCCGCTTTGCTGATCATTTTGGGATTGAAGCCGCTTACCAGCAAGTCGGTAGTGATACCGGACCAAAAGCCGTCGGGATCCCAGGTGCCTTGCAAAAGATTCCTGGTTTCCGGCGAACGATATTGGCCCAGCACGCCCTGTTGTTTCAAGTAAACCAAAGTCTCCGGACTGTTGCCCAACACATCGGCCTGTACGCGGCCGGCGCGATGCTCCTGCATGACCCGCGCGGTTTGGCGCGCCGAACTAAGATAAACGTGACGGATGTGAAGAAACGGATATTTTTCCTTGGCCGCTTTGTTGAAAAGTTGGAAGTCGCCGACGGTCATTGTCGTGTAGAGAATCACCTCGCCGCCTTCTTTCTTAACCTGATTCAACAGCTCCGCCGACTGTCCCCACGCTATTGTCGGCAAGACCATGACCATCAACAACAGCATCTTAAGCAGCATCACGACTCTCTCCTTCCGCGCTAAAGCTTGTGCCCTGTTCAATGTAACACGGCCCTGGAGCTACCTCGCGCACCCTATTCAATGCCGTAAGAAATTTGCCACATCAATAAGAGCCAAATTCATCAAATAAATTCTCGGGGCCGCGAAAATGCGGTCGTGTATTCAGAGATCCATTGATTGTGCTTATAGCTTCAATGATTTACTCGGAGCAAGTGCCTTTGTGCAGCTATGCTGATACCTATGCTGGATTATATGGCGCTTGTATCAGGCATGCTGTTGGCCGGTATTGGCGGTGAACTCTTTATCCGGCGTTGGCTTGGCTCGTTGGGCACGGGTTTAGCCTGCGATTGTATCGAATAGACGGTCGTGTGCTATTTGGAATCTTCTCCGATTGGTTAAGCGCTTTCATCTTAGACGCCCAAAAAGAGCGGCGATCTTCCGACAAAGTCGTCGGCGAACAAAGCGGCAGGTTACGGTCGGTTAATTGATTACCGGTGTCGCGGCGATCATCTCACCCATCTCGGTGGGCTGGCGGGAAGTTTCCGGGGTGATGACTTTCGGTACTCTAGCGGTGGCGCTTACATTCCCCAACAGTCATGGTTTCGTCGAACGATGGCGCGGCGCTTTACTGCTGCTGTCCGCCGCGTATCTAATCATGATCCTTCAACGGCCATCTTAAATCAGCGTAGCAAATCCCGTGAGTCGATACAGGCCGCGCCACATGCATTGTAAAGACTCAAGGATTCTTACTATTGCAACCAGCTGAGCAGTGCGCTTTCCGCGTAGAGAATTACCGTAATGACCACGAGCATCTGCAATATCACCGGAGTCATTTCTTTGATCCACTGCACCGGCGTGTAGCGGTCATCGATATCACGCTGGATAAACGCGAAAGCGACCACCGATTGTGCCGAGCCGATATGCGTCCAGCAGCCGCCCAAAGCATACCCGGCGATCTGCGCCATCGCGAACAAATGCAACAGCGCGACATCTAGGTTTACCAGCGACCGCGAGGCGAAGTCGGCGACCACGTTGTTGTCCAAGATTGCCGAAAGAAAGGTGCTACCTAAGAATTGCGCAAAAGCGACATGCGCATGTCCGAGTGTTTGAACCCCCTGCAGGATCAAGCCCTGCAGCTGTTCGAAGAAGCCCGCTTTGGTCAGCAACGTAATCGAAACAAACAGAGGGAAAAGAAAATAATATTCGGCAAATTCGTGCTTGGCATCGCGCAGCGCTAGCTCCCGCATACGGGGTACTTTGACAATTCCTAAAAGCGCTAAGCCAAAGCCGGCGAAGGACGCCAAGAACAATGGCATATTGTGATCGATGCCATGCCAGATAAGCATGCCGATGAAGGGCACTAGCGCCAGTGCGCCGATTTTCTGCGCCACCTGGCGTTGGCGCGCCGTGGCGGCAATCTCCTCGTCGACGGCTTTTTCCGCTTCCAGCGCGCCCTTGTAATCGCCGGTAGTATCGAGCCAATAATGCCGATCCAGTGTGTCTGCCAACTCGTCACTGACAAAATGGCCGAGGAGTTTTTTGCGCAGCGCTTCGGGAATATTCGCGTGAATGAGAGCAATGCCCAGTGATTCCCCGGCGCGTAACCGCTCCCGTACTACGTCCGCTTTTTCGCCCAGCTCGTTCTCGTGATCTTCGACCAATTCCAGAGAGGTAGAAACTTTGCCATGGCGCGTGGCCTGGAGAAATCGCACGTCCTCGGCGTTGGCATCGATGACATCCATCTCGTCCAGGTCAATCTGCTCACCGCGCAGTTTCTTGCGTAAATTCCAAGCGATCACGAGGTAACAGGCAATCGCCGCGGGCGCGCAGTAGCGCAGAAAAAACGCATTGTCGACATGTGGGTAGAGATTGGCCTTCATAATTAGATTGGGCGGCTCACCGTACGCGAGCCAGATGCCACAGATTGTGGTCACTGTTGTGCAAACCATGACCGCATAGCGCACCACGGCTATCGGCGCGGCAGCGAGCAGCATGATAATCACTAGCGTGCGGATGGTCAGACCGATCATCGACACGCCGTCTAATATACCCGAAGCA
>DASSGE010000432.1:0-14531 GCA_035693605.1 Binatia bacterium | reverse complement strand
CATCGGTGTGAACTTTCTGTGGTACGACGCCGCGAACTTGGGTAATCGCAGCAACCAGGCGGGATATCAGGTCGGTAAATGTGATAAGACAGGTGTCGGCACTGCCACTGACTGCCGGATTGGCGTTGGCGGCGATTGGATAACGACGGCGTTAAACTGGCGTTACACATTCTAAGCTAAACTAAGAGGCATGACCCAAAAGGGGGAAAGTCGTAAAGACTTTCCCCCTTTTTATTTGAGCTGTAGAGCAAGGGCGGCGCAATAATCTACAGGCGATCGCAATTAAAAAATAGTATTGCGATAGTCGATTTTCCGAAAAAAGTATTCGCGCCAGGGCATCTTAGCGTTGAGGTCGCTTGTTCTTCTAATAATAATTGAGTAATTATTGCGTCTACGGTTGATCGTGACAATCAGGTTTGCAATTTAATAATCTGCCTAGAGGGTGATCAAACCAATGCGAGCGTCGGAGCACCGATTCGTGATGTCCTTGTTAGCTTTAGTGTTATTGAGCGTTGCCTGTAATCATGCGATTCCGCGCTTCGGTATCGGCGGGCGTTATGAAGAGGGTAAGGAGCAGTTTCTGCGGGGTCGCGGTGGCGATATGGAGGTAGCGATTACCGCATTAGAATCGGTGGTTTCTCAGGATCCGACCTATAAAGACAGCCTCACCTACCTAGGTCGCGCCTATTACCGCACCAATAAACTGCAGCCGGCGTATGCGGTCCTGCAGCGCGCCCTGATTGTAAATAAAGACGATGAGATGGCCTGGATAGCCTTTGGCGCTACTCAGTTGCGTTTAGGCCAGAATGATGCGGGCATCGAGAGCTTAAAGGGTGGAATAACTCTGGCAAGCAAAGTAATGGTCGACGGCTATCATAATCATATTTATTTCGACACCCGAGGACTCATACGCGCGGAAATTAGACGTTCCGCCTTCTTGCTCACCAAGGGAATTGAGGAAAAAGCCAATATCATTGCGACGACCGATCGTTTGATGGCTTTGGTCGATGACGAAGAAAACTTTCAGAGAAACACACGAATCCAAAATACCCGACCGTTGTACGGCGGCTAAGTCGGGCTAGCTAAATCTCGGCGGTATTTTTAGGCCGACCGCTCGTTGGTGCCACCGAATCCAGGGCGTTCGCAATAACCTTGCACTTCCACCGGCACGAGCGCCTACGAATGGCACTGGATTTATCAGCTACGCTACTAGGTTCGCCACCGCTCATTTACCGCATAGCGTCTTGTGAATAGCTCACCTCACCGCATAGGTGACGCTTAGCAGCAAATCACGGTTGACTACTGCTACCACCGCCATCGTTCTGGCGCTGACGTTCGCGCATTTCGTCATAACGAGCTCGGTCGCTTTCCTCATCGATCTCCCTGCCGAGCCATTCCCCATCGGCAATCAGTTTCGGCCAATCGATTTCGTTGCTGCGAATCATGGCCAGATCGCTCTCAATCGCTGATCGTATTTTGCGTGTCGGGTCCCAAAACTGCCCAAAGGAGAAGCGGTGTGTCTGGGTTACCCATTCCAAAAAATCGTGGATTGCTTTCATGCTGGTAGCGATCTCACTCACGCCGCGTTGACGGTCATTCGAGCGGGCCAGGGCTAAGCCAAGATAAAGCCGTGCCGAGTCGTCATTGTTATCCAGGTTAAGCGCCCGCTCGAGAGTTTTCTGTGCTTGCGGCAGCTGTCCGACGGTGTATTGTGTGCGGCCAAGAAAACCTAAAACCCCTTGGCGATACGCTGTCCCGTAGTAATAGTTGGGGTCTTTATCGGCGACACTTTGAAAATAGGACAACGCGACTTCGCTCTTGCCGGTAAGAAGCGCATTACGGCCAGCTTGAAAATCGCTGCCGATTCGAAGACTCGCGCAGCCACTAGCGATCAGTGTCAACAACAGTCCTAATGATGCAGCGTGAACTTTCATGGCATCCTCCTTTAATTCTGTGGTTACACTTGGCCATTACCATATCAAGACAACCTTGCCAACGGCACACTAACCTTGCGTTTACGACAGTGCCCAAGTGGCGGCATCGGTGAATGCCTAAGCAAGCAATGTAAGCCAGACCCTTAAAGCGATTAGGATTACCAAAATGGCGTAGATCCGCCGCAGGCTCGCACTAGAAAGCCGTCGATGTACCTGCTCACCGCCGATCGCACCTAGTCCGGCACCAAAGATCACGACTAAAGTTAACAGGACGGGTATCTGACCGGTCAACAGCTTACCCAGAAAACCGGCCGAAGAGTTGATCATAGCGATGATCGGACTGCTGCCAATTGCGATGCGTGTCGGAACCTTCAAAATGTAGATCAGCATAGGGGGGAATATAAAATTGCCAGACCCCAGTAGTCCGGTGATGCCACCGGTTAAAATTGAAAAGATCGCCAGCGGCACCGTCGGCAAGCGGACTTGCTTCGTGGAACGGTTGTCTTGGCTTAGACCTGGAGCCGGCAGTAACATCATGATCATGACCAGGATCGTGGTGATGCCAAACAAAATCAGCAGAAACCTGTTGGATACCCACTGCGAAGCGATCCCGCCCAGGAAAGCCCCACCGGCGGATGCCAAGCCGGCTACTAAGGTCAGTGGCCGGTGCACTCGACCGCTGCGAAAGTGTGCCGCGCCTGCGATCGCCGCCGAAAAGAACACCTGAGCTACCACGACAGCGGCGACGGTCTTAGCGTCAAGATCGGCGAATCCTAAGAGCGGTGGCACGTAGAGAAGCAAGGGAAACATGACTACGCCGCCGCCGAAGCCTAGCAGCCCAGCGGCAAAGCCACCTAGCGCGCCCAAAGACGCCAGGAGCGCGAGCAGCGCGACGGTCATCCGCCAATCCTGCTATTTGAAATCAGCAGAATATCGGCAAGAGTGAAAAGAAAATAACCGAGGCTGACATAGGCGTTCAGGTCAAAGAACGCTTTGTTGATGCGCGATAGATCGCCTGGCGTGACAATTCGATGCTCCCACACTAGAACGGCCGAGACCGCCGTGAATCCGATCCAATAGATTGGTCCTAATCCGGCGGCGCTGCCGACGAGAGCGAGAAACAAAATCGTGCCGCAATGGAATGCACTGGATAATCTCAATGCTCCGGCGACACCGAAGCGAACCGGTATCGAATGGAGTCCGACCTTGCTGTCAAAGACCCGGTCTTGCAATGAGTAGATTATGTCGAAGCCAGCAAGCCAAAATACCACGGCCAAGCCAAGATAAATCGGCACTTGCAACTCGGCGATTTCAAACGGCGGTCGCGCGACTGCCAGCCATGCGCCGACCGGAGCAATGGCTAAACCCAGGCCGAGAAACAGATGCGAGGCCCAGGTAAATCGCTTGGTCAGCGAGTAAAAGAATACGATTGCCAGCGCCACCGGTGATAGAACAAAACAAAGCCAGTTGAGCTCATAGGCGGCCACTATGAAGACCGCCGAGGCTAAAGCTGTCAGCAGCATGGCTTCGCCGACCTTTATTTTGCCCTGGGGCAGTTCCCAGTTTTTCGTGCGCGGGTTTAATGCGTCGAATTTTCGATCCGCCAGCCGGTTGAAAGCCATCGCCGCCGTGCGCGCGCCAATCATTGCAACCAAAATCCAAACAAGGCTGCGTAGCGTAATTGGATATCGCGGCGACGCCAGGGCAAGCGACGCCAACGCAAACGGCAACGCGAACACGGTATGGGAGAACCGCACCAGACTGGCATAGTCTGCGATTTTGGTTTTCAGACCGCGGGTCTTATGGTCAAATTTCAATTCAGGCCCAGATTGCACGATGATATTCCCAGCTTATCGCGGACCGCGTCGATCTGTTTGCCATCGACATCCCCTTAGCGGGACCGACCGCGGTTGTTCAACACGGATATATTCTTGCCGACGTCTTCAAACAACACTGTCGGCGATCGGCGAACTTTGAAATTGCCAACTTGGATTTTCTTGATGAGATATAGACTCTTACCCACCTGAGTGCTCGGAAACTTGAAGGAAATCGTACGGGCTGCTATGGTCCAAGTCGCAATCTAGACTTCTTAAAAAACGCTTCGTGTTTAAATGAGTGACCTTCCTTCAACCGTGATCCTTGCCTTGAATTTTTCCGAACAATTGGTGGTTCATGAGGGGTCTTTTCGGAAATTACTGGCGAACTGCCAGGCAATTTTGGCGCAAAAAACGGATTCGTTACGTAAAGCATAGGTGATATTGCCGAAATCATCGCCGAAATGGAAGAAGTCGCTTGCCAGTCCGCGTGGTGAAATCTATTTGACGCCTCGACACTCACTGAGTGCTTTGGAATCCAGCCTTTAAGCCGAATTTCATACTAGAACTCTGAGCAGCTTGCCGATTGCGCGTTTAAAAAATACGATGGCGAATCGCAGACCTAATCGGACAAAAATTATCCCGCCCACTCCTGCCACTGCCGGGTATATTCGCTGGTTTGTTCCCGGTCTGATTTTTGCGCTCACGATCGTGGTATTTTTGCCAACGTTGCAAAACGGCTTCATTAACTTTGACGACCCTGACAATCTGTTGAACAACCCGAACTACAAAGGTCTGGGCTGGTCCAATCTCAGCTGGATGTTCACGGCGTTTCACCTGGGTCATTATCATCCTCTTACTTGGCTGACTTTCGCCTTCGACTACACGCTCTGGGGGATGAACCCGACCGGGTATCATTTGACCAGCATGCTTATCCATGCCGTCAATGCCGTGTTTTTCTATTATCTGACCTTCGATTTGTTAAAAATGGCCATCACCCAACCCGTCACCGACGTTGGTTTGCGAGCGGCATCAGCTTTTTCCGCGTTGCTCTTTAGTTTGCATCCTTTACGGGTTGAATCTGTCGCCTGGGCGACCGAGCGTAGAGATGTCCTTTCCGGTCTGTTCATTCTGCTTACGTTGCTCTGCTACTTGAAGGCACACGATAGTGCAGCCGCGGCGTTACGGTCGCGGACGTGGTACCGCCTATCGGTGATTTTTTGTACGCTCTCGCTACTTTCAAAGGCGATTGGCATGTCGCTGCCTGTTGTACTCGTGGTCCTCGACGTCTTTCCATTACGTCGGCTCGGCGGGGGTGCGGGAAAATGGTTTGGCCCCCAGATTCGGCGCGTGTGGTTGGAAAAAATTCCTTTTGTCGGGCTAGCCGCGGTGAGTGCCGTAATCGCTCTCGCGGCACAACGTGCCAGCGGCGCAATAGTAGCCATGGAGGCCTTTGGGCCAATGGAAAGGTTGCTCCAAAGTTTTTTTGGCGTGATTTTTTACTTAGTCAAAACTTTAGTGCCCACCGAACTTTCACCAATTTACGAATTATTGCCTGGAACTGATTTCTACCATTGGCGCTTTGTCGGTAGCGGAATCATCTTTGTAGTCTTGAGTATTGGTTTTTTTTTCTTACGGCATCGCTGGCCTGCCGGGCTGGCAAGTTGGATATGTTACCTTGCGGTTCTCGCGCCTGTCTTGGGTATCGCCCAGTCCGGTCCTCAAATGGTTGCGGACCGATACAGTTATTTGTCATGCATGCCCTGGGCGATACTATGCTCTTCCGCGATACCCATAAGCTTCCGCCAACAGAAGCGCGCCGTTTTCGGGAAGATGCTGCCTGGTATGGCTACGGCGGTTGGGCTGTTCATAATTGTAGCTTTGGCCTGGTTGACGTGGCTCCAGAACAAAGTGTGGCATGATTCAGTGACACTTTGGCGGTATACAACTTCGGTGACCTTGTCCGGCATCGCTTACCATAACCTAGGTAACGCGCTGGAATCCGAAGGGCAGATCGATGAGGCGTTAAAGCAGTTCCGCCGGGCCGCGGAAATCACCCCCGAATATCCTGCAACCTATCAAGGGTTGGGCCGGATTCTAACTTCGCGTGGAGAACTCGACGAGGCCGGTAAGCATCTTCGTCGGGCGCTGGAGCTGGGTTTGCAAACCGCGGGTATGTATCGAGACATCGCGATCTGGCTTGTCAGGATGGGCAAGACCGATGAAGCCATAGCCATGTTTCAACGCGCTCTTAGTATCGATTCGTACGATGCAAACGTGCTCAATAATCTCGGGATACTTCTTGCCCGGCGAGGCAGCCTGAACGAAGCGATTCCGCTCTTCCAACGCGCGATCGAAATTCGATCGCAGGATGCCGGCATTCATCAAAATTTGGCCTATGCTTATTTGGGCAAAGGCGATGCGAATGGAGCGATCAATTTTTTCCGGCGCGCGGTAGAACTCAATCCCAACGACGCGGAGACCTCCAATAGTCTGGCAATGGTTCTTATCGAACGAAACCAGCTAAAAGAGGCGACCCGTTACCTGCGGCGCGTGCTCGAACTCAAACCCCAGGATGTCCCAGCGCATCATAACCTTGCAATCGCTTTGGCCAATCAAGGCGAATACGACGAGGCAAGGCAACTCTTTGAAAAAGCGTTGCAGATCGATCCGAATTCTGCCCAAACGCACGCCGCCTTGGCACGTCTGCTCGGAGCGCAGGGAAAAACAACCGAGGCCATGGTGCACTATCAGAAGTCCCAACATTTACTGAAATCGCAGGAGGAAAAAAAATAACTCGAGAAGCAATTCCAGATTTTCGTTAGTACGGTTGAGAGACTGGAGCTAAGACCAAGACTATAAATTGAACTGACGGTGCACGCTTATATCCCCAGCTTTGCCCAGATTGCGTCGACATGTTTTTTGGTTTTCTCGTCCATGACGATGGCGTCGGGCCACTCTCGCTCGAACCCTTCACTGCGCCATTTGCGCGTGGCGTCAATACCGAACTTGGAGCCATAACCGAGCATCGGCGCGGCATGGTCGAGAATGTCGACGGGGCCGTCGGCAAAGACGGTATCGCGTTTAGGCTCGATATGATTGCCGACTACCCAGGTGATTTCGGCGAGGTCCTGAACGTTGACGTCATGATCGACAACGATAAGTGTCTTGGTAAACATCATTTGACCCAGCCCCCACAGCGCGTGCATGACTTTTCGAGCGTGGGCCGGATATTCTTTTTTGATCGAAATGATTGCCAAATTATGAAAGACCCCCTGCACGGGCAGATTCATGTCGACTATCTCAGGCAGAGTGACACGTAACAGCGGCAGAAATAGTCTCTCGGTGGCTTTGCCGAGGTAAGCGTCTTCCATCGGCGGACGGCCGACTATCGTGGTCGGATAGATCGGATTTTGCCTATGGGTGATGCAGGTAACGTGAAACACCGGATAATCATCCGCCAGCGAATAAAAGCCGGTGTGGTCGCCAAACGGACCTTCACGTCGCAGCGGCTCTGCGGGATCGACGTAGCCTTCGATGACGATATCCGAGTTGGCCGGGACTTCGACATCGACGGTAATGCCTTTGACCAGCTCGACCCCTTTCTTGCGCAAGAAGCCGGTGAAAAGAATTTCATCGATTTGCGGCGGTAGCGGTGCGGTGGCGGCGTAGATCATTGCCGGATCGCCGCCAAGGCAAACCGCCAGTTCTAATTTGTTCTTGTTTTCTTTCTGTTGCTGAAAATGGCGGGCGCCGACTTTGTGCAAATGCCAGTGCATACCGGTCGTTCGCCGATCGAAGACCTGCATGCGGTACAGGCCGACGTTCCTAGTGCCCCTGGCGGGATCCTTGGAAAACACCATCGGCAATGTGATAAAGGGCCCGGCATCTCCCGGCCAGCAGGTCAGCACCGGCAGCAAGTTCAAGTCGGGATCGCGGATCACGACTGTTTGGCAGGCCGCTTCTTTGACGAACCTCGGCGGAATGCCGGCTAACTTGACCAGCGCGCCGAGTAGCTGCAGTTTATCTTTAAATGTTTTGGGCGGGCGGGTTTGGATCAGCTTGGTGATCTCATTGGCGATTTCCTCGATGTCCTTGACGCCCAGGGCCAACGCCATCCGCTTGACTGAACCGAAGGCGTTGATCAACACCGGAAGAGTTTTGCCGATGACGTTTTCAAACAGCAATGCCGGCCCAGCGGATTTCATCACGCGGTCGGCGATTTCGGTGATCTCGAGCTCGGCATTGACCGGGTGAGATATCCGCTTCAATTCTCCCGCGCGCTCCAAAACCTGGACGAACTCTGCTAGGTTGTCGTAGGCCATAATAATTAGTTTTCGAACCTAAATGAAAAGTTTCAAGCGTGCAACTAGCGGTCAATCAAACCGGTCAAAGGAAGCGATCAGAGCACGACGTTTTCCAGCCTGGGTTGTTCCGGCCAGTGTTGCGCTGGCGACACTTATGGCGTTTTTTCCTGCTTTGCTGAACGATTTCGTCAACTGGGATGACGATAAAATCCTCTATGACAATCCCTTTTACCGCGGCTTGGGATGGGTTCAGCTCAAGTGGATGTTTTCTACCTTTCTCATGGGACACTACCAGCCGTTAACCTGGTTGAGTTTCGCGTTCGATTACCAGCTTTGGGGCATGGCCCCGTTCGGCTATCACTTGACCAGTTTGCTGTTGCACTCGGCGAATGCCGTGCTGTTTTACTGCGTCAGCCGTCGGCTGCTTAAGAACGCCGTTGGGAAACTGGTGGATGACGAACGTTGGCGGCTCGAATTGAGCGCAGGCCTATCGGCGCTGCTCTTCGCGATTCATCCATTGCGTGTGGAGTCAGTGGCATGGGCGACCGAGCGGCGCGATGTCCTATCCGGGTTATTCTACTTCTTGACGGTATATTTCTATTTGCGTGCCGCAGCAATTTCCCTCCCCAGTGCCCGCCACCGATGGCTTGGCGCTGCCATAGTTGCTTATTTATTATCGCTGCTTTCGAAGGCAACGGCGATCACTTTGCCGGCGGTTTTGATCTTGCTCGATATTTATCCGTTGAAACGCTTGACGGGAAGCCCATCGAATTGGTTCAAGCGCGATTCGCGCGCAGTGCTCTATGAGAAATTGCCATTTCTCAGTCTGGCCATCGGTTTCGCCATTACCGCGCTTGTCGCACAACAGGTTACCGGTGCACTTAAGCCGCTGGAGCAATTCGATGTACTCTCTCGTCTCCTCCAGGCTGGTTTCGCGTATATATTTTATTTGTGGAAGACGATTTGGCCGTTTGGCCTCGCGCCAATTTACGAACTGCCGATTGAAACCGGATCGTGGTTTTGGATATTCATTTTTTCAACAGGTGCAATGATCGCGCTTACTCTTGGTTTCTATTCCTCAAAGCAACGTTGGCCCACGGTCTTCGCCTGTTGGGTCTACTATATCATCGTCTTGGCACCGGTAACCGGAGTGGCGCAGAGCGGTCCGCAGTTGGTGGCGGACCGCTACAGTTATCTCGCCTGCTTAGGTTGGCCGCTGTTGCTCGCCGGCGGATTTCTTCGTTGGTGGCCGAGTCGCGAGGCTCACGCGATCAGTCCACGACGGTTGGCCACGGCTGCGATGCTGCTGATCGTTGTGACTCTGGGCTTTCTAACCTGGCAGCAGACGGTGGTTTGGCGCTCGCCGATTTCGCTTTGGCAACACGGGACCGAGGTCGAGCCGTTATCGAGCATTGCGCACTACAACTTCGGCCGAGCCCTCGAGAGAGTAAATAATCAGACCGCGGCGATTGCCAGTTATCGACGCGCGCTGGCCGTCAATGCCAATTACTCCAAAGCACATTTCAATTTGGCACGGTTGTTGGCGCTCAACGGCTTTGAAGCCGAGGCGATGGCGCACTATCGCCGGGTTATCGAAATTCGCCCGGATGAGGCCGACGCTCATAACGATTTAGGTTTGCTGCTCGAGATGAGAGGCGACGATGCGGCTGCGTTTGCGGCGTTTCGTAAAGCGATCGAGCTCGAACCCGACCATGATAAGGCATCGTTCAATTTAGCGGAGCTGCTGGCTAAACAAGGCGATCTAGCGAACGCGACGGCGCACTATGAGCAGGCCGCGCGCCTCAATCCCAATGAATCGGCGATCCAAATTCGTTGGGCGATTGCCTTGGCGCGCCAAGGTCATCTAGAGTCCGCGACTCGCCGCTTCCGCCGTGCGGTGGAATTGAAACCGGCGGATGCCGATGCGCGGGTTTTGCTCGCGCGGTCTTTGGCCGCGCAGGGGAAACATGACGAAGCCGAGCGGCACTATCAGGACGCGCTGCGTTTGACCCGAGCCAGCGGCAAAAGTGCGCCAAACCCGTGAGCCGTTCAAAGTAGCACTTCAGAATGAACAATCTCCGCCGCACATCCAACGAGCGTTCTCGACAATCCACGGCGCCAGTCAAAGTCATAGCGCGCTCGAGTCGGATCCAGTGGGTTATGCCTTTGATGCTCGCGTCGGCAACGTTTGCCGTGTTCTACCCGGCGCTGTCCAATGACTTCGTCAACTGGGATGACGATCTGATGTTGGTCGATAATCCCAATTACCGAGGTTTGGGATGGTCGCAGTTGCATTGGATGTTTACGACATTTCACAGCGGCCATTATCAGCCGCTCAGTTGGATCACTCTGGGGTTGGACTATTTGTTTTGGGGTATCGATCCCTTTGGCTATCATCTAACCAACGTGATCTTGCATACTGCCAACACAGTCATATTTTATTTTGTCTGTCGACAGCTCCTGGCCACGATTTTTGTTACTACTGATGAGACGGCAAGCTGGCAACTCGACGCTAGCGCAGCCCTCGCGGCGATTTTTTTTTCGCTTCATCCGTTGCGCGTCGAGTCGGTGGTTTGGGCGACCGAACGCCGCGACGTGCTTTCCGGGGGTTTTTTTCTCGCGGCGATTTATAGCTATCTGCGCGCCTACCCAACGACGGCATCGACCGTCAAAGCGCGGCACAATTTCTGGATGGCCCTCGCCGTTGGCGCTCAAATGCTTTCTTTGTTGGCCAAGGCGACGGCGATCACGCTCCCCTTAGTGCTGGTCATTCTCGACATTTACCCCATGCAGCGTTTGCGCGGAGCGGTGCGAACCTGGTCCCGTGCGGAGTGGCGGCGTGTGCTCGGTGAAAAATTGCCGTTTTTGCTGCTCTCTGTAATCTTCGGCTTGGTGGCGTTATCGGCGCAGCACACGAGCGGCGCGCTCCGGCCGGTGCAGCAGTATTTTTTCTCCTATCGTTTAGGTCAAGCTTTCTATGGCATCTGCTTTTATATTTGGAAAACGGTCTTGCCAATCGGTCTATCGCCGTTGTACGAGCTCCCCTATGATTTCGAGGCCTGGGCGGGCGTATTCATAGCGTGTGCCGCTCTTGTTGGGCTGGCGAGTTTGCTGGCTTTCCTGATGCGTCGGCGCTGGCCTTGGCTCGCCGCCTGTTGGGCGTATTACCTAATTGTAATCGCGCCGGTGTCAGGAGTGGCGCAAAGCGGCTCGCAACTGGTCGCCGACCGCTATAGTTACCTGTCTTGTTTAAGTTGGGCCGCGCTTTTGGGTGGACTTGGTTTTTACTGGCTGCACAGCGCTAAATCGACACGCATCGCGCCCGCGGCCGCGGTGGTTTTGTTGAGCGGAGTTGGCCTTGGTTTGTCAACCCAAGCACAAGTGGGCGTTTGGCGCGACACCGAGTCGCTGTGGAAACGCACCTTGCAGATCACACCCAATACCGCAATCGCCAACTACAACCTTGGCAAATTCTACGAGACGGGTGGCAACTTCCAAGGCAGCATCGCGCTTTACCGTCGCGCCATTAGCAGCAATCCAACCTATTCCGAGGCGCACTACAACTTGGCGCGGCTCCTGGGCCAACAAGGGCAAGTGGATGAAGCGATTGCGCACTACCGCGAAGCTTTGAAATTCAACCCCAACGACGTCGAAACGTACAACAACTTGGGCCAGCTGTTGGCGCAGCGAGAAAATTTCACTGGCGCATTGGCTGCGTATCAAAAAGCGCTGGCGCTTGATCCGCAGTTCGCCAAGGCCTATTTCAATGTAGGCAGGCTCTTCGTGCGCAGCGGAGAATTCGCCAAAGCGATCGACAGTTTCCAAGTCGCGCTCAAGCTCACGCCAGATACCGCGGAGGTGCATGCCGGCTTAGGTGATGCCTATGCGCGTGCCGGAAACGTTGATCAGGCGATTGCGCATCTGGCTGCGGCGGTGAAACTCAAACCGCAGTTGGCGGGTGTTCAAGTGGCCCTGGCGCGGTTGCTTGAGGCACGGCGCGGAATGGCCCGGGCGGCCGAGCGCCATCCCAAGATGGCGCAATGAGCGAAATCGAATACCCCGAAGCGTTAAGAAAGCATTTTTGGCGTGCGAGACCGAATTAACGCGATTCTTGACGCTAGCGGTAAAGGGTGATGTTGAGTGTGCGATCACCGAGTTGCGTGAGACCCTTCGCATCGAACCGCTTTTCACCAGGGCACACTACAATCTGGCGATTCGCTAAGGCGCACTTCCAATTGCGCGCGATGCTCGCCCAAAGCGGCGCGTATGAAGAATCGATGCGAAGCTACTGCGAAGCGCTGCAGATCGAACCCAGCATGGCTGAAGCGCATGAAAGTTTAGGGAAGCTGCTGGCGCGATGGGTCGACCAGATGAAGGTGCGATGCCTCTTGAAGAGGCTATCTGATTAAACAAATAACTACTCATTCTAACACTATTTTGAATCAATGATTAAACAACAATCTCGCGCGGCGAGGAAACCGCGGGAGGATAAGCCAGCGCAAAAACCGCACAGCGATTCGCCCGGTTCGAAACGATTTTCAGCGTTCTGCCTGGTAATCGCCGCGGCGTTTTTTCTACGGTTGATTTATCTTATCCAGATTGAGGCGATCCCGCTTTTCTACGAACTCGCCGGTGACGGCCGGACCTATGACGAATGGGCTCAGCGCATCGCCGCCGGCGATTGGTTGGGGCAGGGGGTTTTTTACCAGACACCGCTATATCCATACTTTCTCGGGGTCTTACAATTTGTTTTTGGCCACAATCTGTGGCTAATCCGTTTTCTGCAAATCGTACTGAGTGCCATCTCCTGTGGTTTAATTTTTCGCGTCGGTGAACGGCTGTTTTCTCGCTCGGCTGGCGTTGCCGCTGGGTTGATTCTGGCCTTTTATGCGCCCGCGGTTTTTTACGACGGCTTAATTGAAAAAAGCATTCTCGATCTTACATTGCTCAGCCTCGGTTTGTCTGTTTTGCTTCTTGTGCCCGACGAGCGCTGGCTGAAATGGCTGGGTTGCGGCAGCCTAATCGGACTTCTCGGCTTATCGCGTGAGAACGCTTTGATCATGGTGCCGGTAGTCGCTGCATGGGTTTTTTTTCACTATAGCGAGCGGCCAATCGGCCTACGGGCACGCTGGCTCGGTCTATTTTTCGCCGGTCTGTTAGCGGTTTTAATACCCGTAGGTTTGCGCAATCTGCTGCTCGGTGGCGAGTTTAAATTGACGACTTCCCAATTCGGGCCCAATTTCTATATCGGCAACAATCCCGTGGCGGATGGGACGTACGGCTCGATTAGGAACGCAGTTCACGAGAACCAGCTGGAAGGGCCGGACGCCAAACGATTGGCCGAGCGTGCGGTTGGTCGATCGCTGAGTCCTGGGCAAGTATCGAGCTATTGGTTCGAACGGTCTTTGCAGTATGTTACGGCACAGCCGGTTGAGTGGCTCAAGCTGCTGGGATTCAAATGGCTGTTGTTATGGAATGCCCGTGAGATCGAGGACTCGGATGATTTTTACATTTATCAGAATTGGTCGTGGTTGCTCACGCTTCTCGCATGGTTTTGTCACTTTGGAATTTTAGCGCCGCTGGCTAGCGTCGGTGTCTTGTTGACGCTGCGCCATTGGCGGCAACTCTGGTTGCTCTATGCGATGATTATTTCACTGGCAGCCAGTGTCGCGGTCTTCTACGTCTTTGGCCGTTATCGTTATCCATTAGTGCCCTTGCTGGCACTTTTCGCAGGCGCTGGCATCGTTGAATCTTGGCGCCTGTGCCGACGAAAGGCATGGGGAACGGTATTGCCGGCCGTCAGTTTTGCTGTCGCTATTGCCGTGTTGGTCAATTGGCCGTTACAAAACGTTTTCGGTGCCGGGGCGTCAGGTTACAACAATCTGGCCAATGCCTTGGCTAAGCAAGGGAAAGTCGACGAGGCGATCAACGCTGCCGAGCTGGCGCTTAAAGTGCAACCGGATTTTGCCATCGCGCATTACAATCTCGGCAATCTTTACGTGCAGCGGGGGCGGTTAGAATTGGCGCAGCGTCATTTTGAAGAGGCGCTGCGGCTATTACCCAATTACGCGGAGGCCCACAGCAACTACGGCCAGCTGCTCGCCGAACGCGGTGATCTGGTCTCGGGCATCAGGCACTTCCAGAAGGCGATTGCGCTAAATCCATCGGTGAGCCGGGCGCATCTCAATCTTGGCGTGGCCATGGCAAAGAGCGCTCGCATGGATGAGGCGGTGGCGTCGTTGCAACGGGCGGCGGCGTTAACTCCGAAGAGCGCCGAGCCGGTTTATTTTTTGGGCAGCATCTATGCGGCGATGAATCGTTTCGGCGAAGCGGAAGCGGCATTCAATCAAGCATTGCAACTTCGCCCCGATTTCGCGCCGGCGCATCAGAGCCTGGCGCAACTTTTAGAGCTGCAAGGACGAAAAGAACTGGCGCGAAAACACTATCAGGAAGCGGGCCGCTTGACGACACAGCCC
>DASSGE010000431.1:0-6346 GCA_035693605.1 Binatia bacterium | reverse complement strand
CACACACAGTAGCCGCACGGAACAGGCGTTGCGCCGTCGTCGCCATATGGCTGTCGGCTTGCTCATCGCCGTTCTTCTGGGCGTTGTTCTAGTGCATGTTTGGTTGCGTTTGCAGGTTGTGCACATGGGCTATGTCCTTTCGACCGCGAGCAAATTGCAGAGCCGTTTGGAGCAGGAAAATCGCGAGCTCAAGGTCGAGCTAGCGACTTTGACGACGCGCGATCGGCTCGCTGAAATGGCGCGCCGCCGATTGGGCTTGATGGCGCCGCAGAAAGGCCAGGTGATCGTTTTACCATGAGGCGTCCGCTCAAACGAAATCGCCTGCGCCTGGCCTGCGCGAAGATTGTCTTCCTGCTGGTCTTTGTGATCATCGGCGGGCGCGCGTTTCAACTGCAAGTTTTGCAAGGCGACTGGTTGATGCGCCAGGGGCAGCGCCAGCATCTGAAGGAATGGATCGTCTTGCCCAAACGCGGTGCTTTATACGACCGGGGCAACGAACCGTTGGCTTTGAGTTTGGAGTCACAATCCGTTTATGTCCGGCCGCACCGGTTGCAGAATCGCAATGAGACGCAGCTGGCTCTAGCCCGTATCCTTAACTTAAAACCGGCGGATGTCGAGCAAAAGCTGGCGGCAAAAAAACCATTCATCTGGCTCAAACGTCAAGTCTCGCCGGTTGAGGCGGAACAGATCCACGCGCTGCACATGAACGGCATCGGCATGTACATTGAACCGACCCGTTATTATCCGCAAGGCGGACTGGCGGGTCACCTTTTGGGATTCGTCAATCGCGATTCCGAAGGGCTCGAAGGCATTGAACTGCAGTACAACGACTACATTCGTGGCGCGACGGGATCTTCGGTGTCCGAGCGCGATGCCCTCGGGCGACGCGTTTTGGTCGAAGGTGTGGAGGGACTTCAGGTACCTCCCGGCAGTGACGTCCATCTAACCATCGACTCGCCCATTCAGCATCTAGCGGAAAAAGAACTTGAAGCGACGATTCAAAAATATCGCGCCAAGGCCGGAGTGGCGATCGTCGTTGATCCCGCGACTGGTGAAGTGTTGGCGCTGGCTAATTATCCAACCTTTGACCCCAACAAAGCCTCGCAGCAAAGCGCCGAACTGCGGCGCAATCGCGCGGTCACCGACAGCTTTGAGCCTGGTTCGACCTTCAAGACTATCCTGGCGGCCGCGGCGCTCGAGGAAGGGGTGGTCGGCAAGGATGATCTCTTCTACTGCGAGATGGGCAAGTATCATTACGCCGGCAAAGTGATTCACGACACGCATCCACAGGGATGGCTGCCGTTTTCGAAAATTCTTCAGGTGTCGAGCAATATTGGATTCACCAAAGTCGCCGAGAAACTGCAGAAGGATCGCTACTTTAAATACATCGACAAATTCGGCTTCGGCCGTTTAACCGGGATCGATGTGCCAGGCGAAGTGCCAGGATTGCTGCGCAAGCCGGAAAATTGGTCCGGTGTCGATCTGGCCACCCATGCGTTCGGCCAGGGGATTTCGACTACGCCGTTGCAGATGGTCATGGCTTATGCGGCGATTGCCAACGGCGGTATCCTCATGCGGCCGTTCGTGACTCGTAAAATTGTCAGCCCGCAAGGCGAAATCCTGGTCGAGAACCAACCACAAATCGTCCGCCGAGTTGTCTCTGAAAAGACCGCGAAGTTGTTGGCCTCGATGCTCCGCGATGTCACCAATGAAGGCGGCACTGGCGTGTTGGCGAAAGTCGACGGCTTCGACGTCGCCGGCAAAACCGGCACGGCGCAAAAGGCTGAACGCGGTGGTTATTCGGCAAAAAAACGCGTCAGTTCATTCGTCGGCTTCGTGCCAGCGGATAATCCGCGTTTGGTGTCATTGGTGCTGGTCGATGAGCCAGAGGGCAATGTCTATGGCGGTGTCGTTGCCGCGCCGGCGTTCCGCAATATCGCCCAAGGGGTGCTGCGGCAACTCGCGGTGGCCCCGCGTGATGGTGCGGCAATCCCCAGCGCGCCAGCGCAAGTTGAGCCGTCGATGCAGCGTCCGAGCAAGCGGATCGGTGTGCAGTTAGTTTCAATTAACGACGATACGGTGCCGGATTTCCTCGGCCTCAGCATGCGTGAGGCTGTGGAGAAGGCCCAATCGATGAGAGTCAATCTGCGAATGCAGGGCAACGGCTACGTGGTCAAGCAGCTTCCAGCGCCAGGTGAACGCCGGCAGGAGCCGCAAGTGGTGGTGGTGCATTTGCAAGGTTGACCATGCGAGTTCGCGAATTTCTAGCGCTGCAGGAGGTTGATCAGTCTGAAGGTGATCTGGAGCAGGAAGTGACCGGTTTAACCTACGACTCGCGCAAAGCCGCTGCAGGAAAAGTCTTCTTCGCTGTACCGGGAGAAACGGTCGATGGTCACGACTACGTCGGCGAAGCGGCCGAACGCGGCGCCGCTGCCGTGGTTGTGTCACGCCCGGGTTCCTGGCCGCAAACCCGAGCCCTGGTTCGGGTCAAAAACGTTAGAAGCGCCATGGGGCTGTGGGCGGCGTGTTTTTACCGGAGGCCGAGCCGTAACATTCGACTCATTGGAGTTACCGGCACCAACGGCAAGACGACGTTAACTTACTTGATCGAGTCGATGCTGCAAGCCGCTAATCTGGAGCCGGGTGTGATTGGCACCATTAATTATCGCTATCGAGGCCGCGAGGTGCCGTCACATCATACGACACCAGAGTCGCTCGATTTAGAGGAGTTGCTGTCGGAAATGGTTTGCAGCGGAGTGCAGTCGGTGGCGATGGAAGTTTCGTCTCACGCCTTGGCGCAGGAAAGAGTGCGCGGGCTCGAGTTCGATGTCGGCGTGTTTACTAATTTGTCACGCGATCATCTCGACTATCATCGTGACATGGACGACTACTTTGCCGCCAAAAGCCGATTGTTTAACGATTATCTGCCCGCTTCGGCGAAGCAGGACAAGGCAGCGGTGATTTATGGCGATGACGCGCGTGGCGAACAATTGATCGCCGCCTGCCGGGCGCAAGGACTGCCCGTGTGGAGTTA
This sequence comes from Binatia bacterium, assembly GCA_035693605.1. GTDB lineage: Bacteria > Desulfobacterota > Binatia > UBA9968 > UBA9968 > DP-20. The sequence continues at coordinate 3,312 of DASSGE010000431.1, read as the reverse complement.
TGGCGAGGGCAGTGATTGCGATGTCCGTCCGGTGCAAGTGATGACCGACGTCGGCGGTGTTTATGGCGAAATTCAAGCCAAGCAGCGACGGGTAAAAGTTGCCTCCCCGCTGGTTGGCTCTGTCAACCTGCAAAATATTTTGGGTGCGGTCGGGGTTGGCTGTGCCTTGGGATTGACTGACGACAGCATCGCTCGCGGCATCGCCCGTCTACATAAGGTCCCGGGGCGTTTGGAGAAAATCGACAACGCTCGCGGCTTCACCGTCTTGGTTGACTATGCTCACACGCCGGATGCTCTGGAAAAAGCGCTCCAGGTCGTGCGTCGGTTGAGCAGCAAAAAACTCATCGTGGTATTCGGATGCGGCGGCGACCGCGATCGCGGCAAACGGCCGTTAATGGGCGAAATCGCGGCGCGGCTGAGCGATATTGCGGTGCTGACCTCGGACAACCCGCGCACCGAAAATCCCGCGGCGATAATCGACGATGTCGAAGCCGGCGTACGTCAGGCGGGGATCGCAAAGCTGCCGGCATCAAGCGGCCTGACCGACAGCATTGGCACGGAAACGAGCACTGGCTATTACATCGAGCCCGATCGGCGCTCGGCGATACGTTTGGCGCTGGCGCTGGCCAGTGCCGGTGACACGGTACTGATCGCCGGCAAAGGGCATGAAGATTATCAGATTTTAGGCACGACCAAGATTCATTTCGACGATCGGGAGGTGGCGCGCGAAGAACTGGCTTCGCTCGCCAACGGCTAAGTTAACGAGGCATGGGTTGGAGTCTGGGAGAAATTCTTGCCGCTACCGGTGGCAAAGTCGTGAGGGCGGGTGAAACCGAGCGCTATGGTGAAGTTGTGACCGACTCCAAGCAGGTCAAACGCAATTCGGTCTTCGTCGCGCTCAAAGGTGAGCGCCATGACGCCCATCGCTTTGTCGGCGATGCGGTGCGCCGCGGCGCCGCTTGCGTCGTCGTTCACCACGCGCTGCCGCCGGCGAGACTCGGTGCGGCGACCGCGGTGCGCGTGAGCGATACCCTGCGGGCGCTCGGCGATCTGGCGCATTACCGGCGCGAAAAGCTGGCGCCCAAAGTGCTCGCTATCACCGGGTCCAATGGCAAGACGACGACCAAAGAAATGGTCGCGGCGATTATGGCTGAGGGCAAGTTAGACGGCCAGTCGTTGCGCGGTCGAGTGCTCAAGACCGAGGGCAATTTCAATAATCTGGTCGGTTTGCCGTTGACGCTTCTACGCCTGACCAGGAAACACCGAGTTGCCGTGGTCGAACTCGGCACCAACCGTCCCGGAGAAATCCAACGCCTGGCGGAGATTGCCGATCCCGACATCGGCGTTATCACCGCTGTGGCGGCAGCCCATTTGGAAGGGCTGCACAGCTTGGCTGGAGTGGCGCGCGAAAAAGGCGCGCTCTATCGATGCGTGCGCCGCGATGGAGCGATTGCGGTCAATCTCGACGATCCGTGGGTGCGCCGTCTCGGTGCCAAGTTTTCCGGCAGGAAATTGACTTACGGCGCCGCCGGCCAACTGCGCGCGCGCTCGTTACGCATGCGCGACGCTCACGGCATGAGTTTCGAACTACACCATGGGACCCAAAAGGTGCGTATCAATTTGGACTATTTGGGCCGGCATAATGTCACCAATGCACTAGGCGCCGCCGCTTTGGCGATGGCCGCCGGAGTTGGTTTACCCGCGGTGCGGCGTGGCTTGGCCCAAGCCAAACCGTTTGCCATGCGCATGCAATCGGAAAGTTGGCGCGGTATCGGCATCGTCAATGATAGCTACAACGCCAATCCGGGGTCGATGAAGGCGGCGCTTGAAACCTTAGCGCTGATCGCCGGCCGAGGCAAAAAAATCGCCGTATTGGGCGATATGTTCGAGCTCGGCAAACATAGCGGCAAAGAACATCGCGAGCTCGGCCGCATCGCGGCGCAAGCGAAAATTCATCAGCTCTACTTACTCGGCGAGCAAGCTCGCCAAGTTCGTAACGGTGCGCTCGGCGCCGGCATGAAATCCGACCACGTGATCATCGCTGCCGATCACAGCGAAGTGGCCAGGCGCCTGCGCCAGCAGTTGCGGCGCGGCGATTGGCTCTTGGTCAAAGGTTCGCGCGGCATGAAAATGGAAAAAATTTTACAAGAGCTCAAGAGCGTGAAGGCGTAGGCGACCGCGTGCTGTACTACCTCTTCACCGCGCTCTCGACTAGCTACTCGGGCTTCAATGTCTTTCGCTATATCACATTTCGTGCGGCGATGGCGGCGCTTTTGTCCCTGTTGATTTCGTTTTTGCTTGGCCCCTGGCTGATTCGGGCGCTGACCGAAAGACAGATCGGCCAACAGATACGCGATGACGGTCCGGCAACGCACGCGACCAAAGCCGGGACACCGACGATGGGCGGCGCTTTGATTATCTTGGCGCTGCTGATTTCTACCGTGATGTTGGCGGATATCGGCAATCGTTACGTGCTTTTGGCCTTGGTTGCCACAGTGGGCACCGGGGTGGTTGGTTTCGCCGATGACTATTTGAAATTGACGCGCAAGAACAGCAAGGGACTGGCGCCGCGGACAAAGCTCTTGGGCCAGCTGGCGATCGCTTTTGTGGTCGCCACGGCATTGTACTATCAACCCAAGATCAGCACCGAGATCGCCTTCCCATTTATCAAAACGCTGCGCTTCAATCTGGGCGTCTTTTATATACCGTTTGCCATGCTGGTGATCGTCGGCGCGTCCAACGCCGTCAATCTCACCGACGGGCTCGACGGTTTAGCCATCGGACCGGTGATGGTCGCCGCGGCGGCCTACTCAGTGGTGGCTTACGCCACCGGCCATCTGAAATTTGCCGAGTATTTACAAATTCCCTATGTCGCCGGGGTCGGCGAGCTGACGGTGTTTTGCGCCGCCGTGGTCGCCGCGGGTTTAGGCTTTCTCTGGTACAACGCCTACCCCGCCCAGATGTTCATGGGCGATGTCGGCTCGCTCTCCCTCGGAGCCGCCCTTGGCATCGTGGCGGTGATGACCAAAAACGAGATTCTTTTGGTGATCATCGGCGGCGTCTTCGTCATGGAAGCACTTTCGGTCATTTTTCAGGTGGCATCCTACAAGATTCGCCGCAAGCGGGTTTTCTTGATGGCGCCGATCCACCATCACTATGAACTCAAAGGTTGGAAAGAGCCGCAGATCATCGTGCGCTTCTGGATACTGTCGATTATTTTTGCGGTCATTGGCTTGAGTACGTTGAAGCTCAGATAACCGTGACGATGTTCAATGGAGCTCAAAGGCAAAAAGGTTTTAGTGCTTGGCTTGG
>DASSGE010000430.1:0-4112 GCA_035693605.1 Binatia bacterium | reverse complement strand
CCATCTCAAATGGCGTCGGCGCGATAAGCACTTTGTCATCCGCTTCCGAACCGGGTGCGATCCGCCGCGTGACGTAGCGGACGAAGTCGCGAAAATGCTCTTCGATGGCGGTCTTGTTGATTTCCGAGACCAACCCCAAATGAATCGCTTTGATCTCAGCGCTCTTCGGGCTTTGCGCCGCAGCTTTATCCCGATCGAGTCCGATCAGTGACAATACGAACACGCACCAAAGAACCATTAATTTACGGCGCAAGCTATTTATTGTTGCAAGCATTTTCATAAGCAAACCATCTCCATCGCAGCAATATAGGGGTGTTGGAGGCAACCATTGCACATCAACGGCAATCAATACAAGAATTTAACCGCGTGGACTGCGCAAGAACTTCCGCCGACGACGGTTGCTATGACGCTGGCGATTTTCGCGAGACTTCCAGGCGGGCGTTAAGTCTTAATCTTGTACTCTTCGAGCTTGCGATAAAGCGTGGTGCGGTCAACGCCAAGCAGTTTAGCGGCTTCGGTTTTGTTGCCCTGAGTCGACTCTAAAACTTTGCCGATATACTCGCGTTCGAGATCGGCAAGCGTGAACTGTCGCGCTATGCCCTGAACCATCAATACTTGTAAGTCGGCTTTTTTCGCCATGGCGGGCGGCAAATCGTCCATCCCAATGACGGGTCCTTTGCCCAGGAGTACGGCTCTTTCAATAGTGTGCTCAAGTTCCCGGATGTTGCCCGGCCATTCGTAAGTCTTTAAAGCTGCCATGGCATCGGCGGCGACACCGTCGATTTTATGATTGGCTGCCGGGGCGAACTTTTGCAAAAAATGATTGACCAGCAAGGGAATATCTTCGCTCCGCTGGCGCAGGGCCGGCAGCTCGATGCGAATGACATTGAGACGATAATAAAGATCCCGCCTAAATTTGCCTTGTTGAACCTGGTCGGCAAGGTTGCGATTGGACGCCGAGACTATGCGGGTATCGATTTTTTCGCTCTGATTGGCGCCCAGCGGCCGAACTTCCTTGTCTTCCAATAATCGCAGTAGCTTCGCTTGTAAGGACAAGGGAATTTCACCTATTTCATCGAGAAAAAGAATGCCGCCGCTGGCTTCCTGAAATAGACCGCGGCGATCTTTTCGGGCGTCGGTGAAAGCGCCGCGGACATAGCCAAACAACTCGCTTTCAAGCAGGTTTTCCGGAATGGCCGCGCAGTTGACCGCGACAAACGGCCCCGTTGCGCGCGAACTATTTTGATGAATGGCCCGGGCGATCAATTCCTTGCCTGTGCCGCTTTCGCCTTCAATCAATACGTTAGCCGGCAAATCACTGATCTGTGCGACGATCTCATAGACCGACTGCATGGAGTCTGATTGGCCAATGATATTTTGAAAACGGTTGCGCGCATCGACGACGTCGCGGAGACGCTGAACCTCATCGCGGAGTGACTTTTGCTCGAGCGCCCGTTTAACCTGAATTAGAATCTCATCATTGTGAAATGGTTTGGTAACGTAATGAAAAGCCCCGGCGTGCATCGCTTCAACCGCGCTCTCGATAGAACCAAAGGCGGTGATCAACAAGACCAAGGCGCTGGCGTCGACCTGCCTGAGTCGGGAAATCAATTCCACTCCTTTCATCTTCGGCATCATCAGATCGGTGATCGTCAAATCGAAAGGTGCGACTCGATATTTGTCGAGAGCGGAACCGCTATCGTACGCGACGTCAACCTCATATCCCTCGTCACGTAGTAAATCGTAGAGCAATTGGCACATGGCGTGATCGTCGTCGACCACCAGGATCCTGCCGGCCTGGCTCTTCGGCTTTAACTGGGATTGGATCATTTCATTGTCACCGAATCACGCTTGCCAGAAAGCTTTCGCTGGTAAGGAAGAAATATCGTAAAACGAGTGAATTGACCGACCTGGCTGTCCACCCTAATTTCGCCGCCATGGTCCTTGATGATACCATAGGTCACCGACAGGCCGAGACCCGTGCCTTCGCCGACGTCTTTGGTGGTGAAGAAGGGATCGAACACCTGACCGATTTGATGAGCTGGAATGCCGCTTCCGTTGTCCTCAAACTCTATCTGCAAGCCGCCCGGCGCGCCATTCACAGGAACGCTGACGGGTCCATTCTCGACCAGCTGGGCCCGGATGCGAATTTGCCCAGCCGGCGGTAACGCGTGAAGAGCGTTCAGGAAAAGGTTGAGAAAAACTTGCTGCAGTTGGTCAGGATCGCCGGCGATGCATGGCAGGTCAGGCGGTATTTGACAATCCACCGAGGCTTTTCGTTCGGCGATTTGATGTTCAAGAAGGTGCGAAATTTTTTCGATTAGAGGTTTCACTTCGACGGCACGGATTGCCGGCTCGCGCCGCCGCGAAAACTCCAAAAGCTGGCGCACAATGCCGGTTATACGATCAATCTGCGATCGAATGATCTGTAGATTATCGCTGATCTCCGTTGCGTTGCGTGGTCGCCGCAGAAGGAAATCAGCCCGGCCACCGATGATATTGAGCGGCGTACCAATTTCATGGGCCAGACCGGCCGCGAGTTGGCCTACCGAGGCCAGCTTTTCCGACTGGCGAAGGTTTCGTTCCAAACCCACCCTATCCTGTTTTTCCCTAGCCAGAGAAGCGTACAGATCCTGGAGACGTTCACACATCTGATTAAACTCACGAGCGAGCAAAGTAATCTCGTTGTTTCCTTCAACCGGCACTCGCCGATCCCAAGGTCCGATGCCGACGTTTCGAATATGCTCGATGAGCCGCTCGATTGGCCGCGAAATATTGCGTCGCACAATCATCAATATCGACAGTGACATCACGACAATCAAAGTTCCGGTGGTTACCAGGATACGATCGCGCCGAGATTCCAAAACGTCAGGCAATCCCAAACCGCGCCGCCCGACAACGACCGCACCGGCCAAGTGATTTTGACTGTTCACGATCGGCTCGATTCGAAAATACACCGGGTGCGCGGGGTGTTCGATATAACCCTCCCGACTTTGGCCATCCGCCAACGTTGGAGCGGGATCGATATTCAAAACCGGTACGGGATCGAGATTTGGCACGCCTCCTCTGTCGATCAAGGACACAGAAATTGCGGCCCGTTTACCGGTACGGTCGTAGATGACCAATCCGTGAATATTACCTGGTCGGCCGATGCCATCGATCAGGCTTTGGCTCGCCCTGAGATTACTCTCGTCGCCATACGCATGTTGCAGCGCGACTCGAACGGTACGGGCCAACCCCAACATGCCTACACGCATTTCCCGCGTCATGTTTTCCCGGTCTTGCTGTAAGCTTAGGTACCCATGGCCAAGCATGATGATGACCAATGTGGAAACCAGACCAACTATGAGTTTTGTCCCGAGCCGCATTCTTCTTTATGGGGTCGACACAGATTGATTTCGCGCGTCAAAATCACAGGTCGGATAGTTGGTATCGCTATTCCCATAACAGTGCAAACAGTCCTGGCATCACTGTAGCAGATCTCATCGCCACGTGGTTTTTTGCATCGGTCGATCATACTTCACAATTTAAACGCAATGTTCACGGCCATGCGCGGCGCGATCGTTAGGCTGTTTGAAATCGCAACGATGAACATCGAACTGATCTGATCAAATGGCATTAGATATCCAAGTAATAATCACTCGCTTAGATGGCATCGCAATTGCTGAACCAATATTGCGAACCTGTTGTTGAACAGGCTCGACAAATTAACCGGCGAGGGAAACCAACCAAGAGACTTGCAGCTTGCTTTGCGTTGCTGCTCTCGTTGTTTGCAATCACCGCTGCCCTCGCGAACGCGTCCGCCGGATTCGGTCGAATCATTGGGTTCGCTAGAATCTGTTGAGTTATGCTTTGACATTTTGCTAAGGGAACGACCGCATTAACTTTGCAAACCTGAATCGCAAACCGTTTGGGAGGTTCACGTGAAAAAAACTTTGATCCTTGCAGTTGCGTTATCGGTTATCAATTCGTCGCTGCCGATCATCGGTAAAATAATGACAATCAGTTACGCCCAGGAAGAGCCCGCGCCGGACGAAAAGCCGGCGCCGAAGCCGGCACCGAAACCCGAGCCTAAGCCTGAATCACCGGAGTATGATTGAGTCCAGCCGCCG